>NZ_SGXU01000118.1:1020-1227 GCF_005435015.1 Halorubrum sp. SP9 | reverse complement strand
AAGGAAAGGACGCGTGATATACACTGTCTATTGAATATAGTTAGTATATCAATCATAGCACACATTTTTTACCTAAACAATTCGTTGACCAGTTAGTATGAGTATGAAGCCTCCTCTTGATCCCGATGAGATCATCGTTAAAGCAAATTACTTCATACCTGGCGAGCACGAGGAAGCCGCTCTTTCCAATATTAAAAAGTATCTTAG
>NZ_SGXU01000118.1:0-1010 GCF_005435015.1 Halorubrum sp. SP9 | reverse complement strand
ATTACAAGATGGATACAAGCGGGTCAATCAAGGAGACCTTCCATTTCTGCCTGAGTCCCGTACCATGACTTTCCGCTTAGAAATCACAAAGCCAGAACTGCCACTCTCATTCAAATTCAGAGAAAAACTGGGCCTTGCTCCGGAGAGAGAGAAACAAGATATTCTTACTGATAAATACCATGACCGTCTTAAACGAAAACGCGCTGACATCCCGTTTGAAATCGACTTTCACTTTCGAACTATCTCTATCCAGAATGGAACTGAGGGGTACGAAATCGAAGTAATTGCGCGACCTGTGTTGCTACAACAACAGCATCAGGGAATGCTTGATTCTAATGAAGAATATGACGTGAAGAGTGCTATCAGCACGACGAAGCAAAGAATCACAAAGTATGCTCGGAGAGTTGAAGCAGAAACATTCCAAGAACCACACACAGAAGCAGAATTGCTTGACAACTCTCTTGAACAGAAATATCGGGACATTCTCAGAGAGACAGAACATGGTAGAACCGCGATACAGTACATTGACGAGGGTGATTCCAGCTTCCAACGGGATCACCTCAACGCCGCACTAAGTTGCTACATTCACGGCATTGAATGGGTTATAATAGATTATCTGAAGCGGACGGGAGATAAAGATGTCATTGAACACGAAAAATCCGATGCCGGTGTACTCTACAAGTATTCAAATCTTGTAGACGGAATCCGACATAACACACCAGCGAGTCAGCGCACGATTAGCTACCTAGATAGGGTCAATGGTGCCGAACGTCGGTGGATGGCTCATCATAAGGACGGTAGCACGCTCAAAACAGATGTTAACACGCTTCGTGAGCGTTTACTCGAACTCATTGATGAGCTATTTAAAGATCAGTTGACTGATCAGACAGAACCAGTAAAATAGCGATCTCTGAATGCGGTTAGGGGAGCGAACGTCTTCCAAAAAGCTACACAAACGCCTGCGTCCGCTCCTCAGTATGCTCGCTAACGACCTCGTCGATGCCCTCCCG
>NZ_SGXU01000117.1:0-1230 GCF_005435015.1 Halorubrum sp. SP9 | reverse complement strand
TATCGAATCCGAAGCATCGTTCCGTCGGCCGGTGACAGCTGCGATCGACATCACGACTATCCCCTATTACGGGGATGTCGAAGGGATGTCGATGGTCAGCGGTACGAAGGATAGAGACAGTCGGGCCTTCAAGTTCGCAACGCTCTCGATCATCGGACAGAATATCCCGCTCGTTCTTGCCGTGGAACCGGTTCGAGAAAGTTCTGGATGGGACGACAACCCGTCGAATCAGATCCATCGTACTGTTCGGCGACTCGTTCGACGAGCGAAAAGACACGTTCCGATCGAGACAGTACTCTGTGACCGAGAGTTCGATTCGATACAAGTGTTCCAGACGCTCTCAAACCTCGATGTGAATTACCTCATTCCCAAGCGGATCTCCAGCTCTGAACGGGATATACTCAAACAAATGGAGGAAGACGACCAAGAGGTGGCTGTTGAGTCGGCTTCTGTCCATGTGGAATCTGGATCGCATCCAATGCGGCTCCTGTACGTGCCGTCGACGAGTGGGGAGGGGACAGCCGTCTTCGCGACGAATCTCCGAGTGGGACCCGATGAGGCCGAGGCGTTCTGTAAACGGTATAGTCGCCGGTGGCAGATCGAGAGCGAGTACAAATCGATTAAAGGTGACTTTCTCGCCAAGACCTCCTCGAAAGACTACCGCGTTCGCTTGTTCTATTTCGTGTTTGCCGTACTCTTGTACAATATCTGGCGGCTCACCGACTTCCTGCTGAAGGCGGACGTTGACGGCGAGATGGACTACGCACCTGTGATTACTGCGGGTGAGTGTGTTGAGCTCGTTGCCTCGGCGTTGATCCCGCACGACTAATCGGCTGAGCTCTCGCTGGGTCCGCCGCTCAAGAGTGACAACCGTATTCAGCAGCGCTAAAATCCACACAATTTCGTACGCTCGTCCGGTAGTTCGAGAGTAAGGATTCAAAATCGATCCCCGACTGCTGAGAATCACCACGACTTGATGGCGATTCGATCCAAAACTAGCCTATCCTCCGAAACTGTGAACTTCCACACTGCGACATTTTGTATAGCGATATGTAATTTATAGCATGGGGGATCTAGCCCATTTGTCCGTAATCAGCCGCTAGACGGGTGATCGGGGCAATATTGGAAATTTTTCTATCCACTTTGGATTAGTCGAGTAGTCACAAGTAGATTTTTGAGGGTCGCCGCCGTCGGTGAAGCTGAATCAATGGCACCGCCAGCTGACGGCCC
>NZ_SGXU01000116.1:0-1234 GCF_005435015.1 Halorubrum sp. SP9 | reverse complement strand
TACTGCGTCGTCTACCAGACGCTGGCGGACCCGCCCGAGGTCGAGACGAACTGGACGTTCGACTGACTAGAAACTTCCTCGGACTTGTATCTCCTTAGATTATGTGTATTTCCAATAAAATCGATTTACCAGAACTATCGGCTTCTTTCAAAAAGAATAATTTAATATTAAAGTTAAAGAATATAGTTCTTGAGAAAAATAAACGGCGAGACGATAATGATTCGAATAGTTAGTTTTAACGAATAGTATTGTATACGGATAAAATGAAGTTGTTAATCTCAAATGAGTCCTGATAACGATCTAGAGAGGGAACTAGAGGAAATACGGACGTTACTTCGAGACTATATTGATGATTCCGTAGAACGGCGTGAGCAACAGCGAGCAGAAAACATTCAAATATTAGTCGCGCTTGGTATCTTGGGAGCATTCATTACATTATACGCACAGGAAATCGTTAGTAATTCGCCACTTAGGCCATTTTTTTGGATGATTGCTATGGCTTCAAGCGGGTTTTTGACATTAAAGACATTAGTATCTCCGCTAGCGATCGGTGATGAGGATGGGATCCTAACAAAATTGGATAGTAAATGGTCTCTGTACGCTTACGTATTTTTGATTTCACTAAGCTTCTTCATTGGAAGTCTCTTTTTAATCCCGTTTCCTCCAATTACTTTGCCAGACATTCAAGGAGTGGAGTATGAGTTAGTAACGGGGATTATTGGATCTGTCACTTCTATCTTAATCACATTTTACTTCAGGAATTCAATTACTCGGGTATCTGAGAAAAGGAGAAAAACCCAGCGTCGATTACAAGAGACCCTCAATGAGTTCAAAGAAATGGATATCGTTCATTTGTTTCTGAATCATCCTGATCTGCTATCTGATCTACTTCAAGAAAATATAAAAAATATCGAAGCAGAACCACAGTTTGGAGGACTACGACCAGACCTTCTCGCATCCACAAAAAAGGACGCGAAATTAATAGTAGAACTGAAAGTAGGAGGTCTTAATCAGAAAAGCCGCGGCCTTGAGCAAATTCGACGATATATAAATGAGTATAACGGAATAAGCGACGGTACGTCTGAGATAATTGGGTGTTTAGTTATAGTCGAGGGGACCGATATTCATGTCACAAAAGTCATTGATGATGAAATTGTTAGCCAATATAATCGTGAAATTGATGAACTGATATCCGAATTTCCTGCTTTAGACTTTGAGACTGTTATTGAAACAT
>NZ_SGXU01000115.1:0-1261 GCF_005435015.1 Halorubrum sp. SP9 | reverse complement strand
AAGTCGTTGTAGAAATGCCTGAACTGGTTGGTGGAACTCGCTCTGCGGGATCGAGAGAATTGGATCTGGTTTTGTGAGCCGTTCACGGTTAATCTGGACCTGCTGAGTCCGCCCATCTGGTGCGATCTCGATGACATCAAGCTCGGAAAGCAATGTCACCGCCTTTGAGATCGTTCCCTTATTTGCCCCTGTGAGGCTTGCGAGTTCGCTCATCGAGTATGTCGCATACGGCTGATCTATGAGAACGTTGAGAACGTCCTGCATTGCCTGGTATCGGAATACCCGATCCTCCGGAAACGGATACTGTAACTCTATTGAGATCGACTCTTTCCTATTAGGCATACGATTCCTATTAGGAAACGGTGTAAAAATCTGGCGGTGAACTGGCCAAATTACGGCGTGCTAGACTGTAGCCCTCTGAGTTCGTCTTCTATGTCCGCAGGGCCTCTCCGACTCGTGCCTCGATCATCTTCGTAAGCTAGGGTTCAATAGCAGAGTAGTCGGACCATCTACTGGTTCTCATCACTTGTACTGAGAGATTCGTGAATCCCCTCTCTATGTCATGGCGGTTCCACTCTGTTATCTAATGGTGTGTCTCTAGGCGTACAATTTACTGATTAACTCCTCCATCTAAGTCTTCATCAGTAGGGGGCTCACCAACCCGTCCAAAACGTCTCCCTCGGAATATGAAGGGTTGAGTATTAATCCATTCTGTAAATGTCCGGTCGGGGTCTTGGAGTATCGGTGTTTTGTGGCCGGTGAGTGGATGTTTAATGGGATCAACCCCTCCCGGTATGAAATCAATTCGAGCAGTCGGGTCGAGGCGACCGTCCTGAATCTTTTCAACGGTTTCCTCACCGATGTCGCGAGTGACTCTGTGACGTCCATACGAGTCAAATCCAGACATGATGTCAGAAGACGACTCTCGGGCGATGTACTCCAAATAAAGCGTCGTTCCGAACCAAAGCTGTGCCATCTCGTCTAAGTTCATCTGGGTGAGAGAATCGAGACCACTAGACCAGCCACTAGCCACACTCTCCCACCTTACGATCTGCTGTCCTGTCTTGAGCTCATATCTGATTGCTGCCGATGTTAGTTCTGCCATTGAACCGTATACACTACCAATCAATTGCTCCACAGGGGTCACCGGCTCAACGTGCTCGCTGTTCTGTGCTCGGAGCCACTGATGGTAAGTTAGATCATTTACCTCCATATCGGATTCAGCAACCGTTGAGATGAGGCTTGGAAAGTGGCGAATCAA
>NZ_SGXU01000114.1:504-1280 GCF_005435015.1 Halorubrum sp. SP9 | reverse complement strand
AGGATCAACAGCGATTTCCTGACATTGGTACTCGGTAAGTCTATATACACATTTGTGATGATCGCCAATCCCGTAGTAGGTGTCAACGTTAGGCGCTAACTCTTGGGACGGGTATGCGTGATGCTGGAACCCGTGTGTCCGTTCAAACTCGTCGGGATCAATGCGTGTGATGTGGACGATGTCAAGGATAGCCACATTCTCCCAGTTGATTTCGGCAATCGCTTTTCGGATGTACCGTTCGAGCTGGTCGTTTGCTTCTTCGATGATCCGCTCGCGTTGTCGTTCTATGAGGTCGTTGACGCCTTTGAGTTGCGCCGTTTTCGCGAGGTCTGGTATGTCGCTCATGGATTCACCTGACGAGTGTACGCGCAGTCGGGACACACGTCGTAGACGTGGTTGCGGATCTTCAGCCACGCAAACTCTGTCGGTGGGCCGTCGAAAAACGTCTCCCCGTCGATCGTGACCTCGGTGGGGCGACCATCCTCATCGAAGGTCATCTCGACGCTGTCAAAGTCGTCTTCGGGGACATAGCGTACGTCTTTCGTCCCTGTCTCGTCACGAACCTCGTAGTACCTACCGACAGTCTTCCACTCGGAATCGTGGTGGCTACACGGCATTATTCGTAGGTTCTGTCGGACTGGTTGAGTTTGTGTCCGATAGCTGTCGCCCCACACGCTTCACACTCGATTGTGAAGTCGCCGTCGAGGTGGACGGTGATCTTCGTGGTCGTCGTCCGATGACACGACGGACACTTGAGGAAGTCCGCAGGGTTGTCT
>NZ_SGXU01000114.1:0-478 GCF_005435015.1 Halorubrum sp. SP9 | reverse complement strand
ACGACGTACTGATAGACGAACCACTTTCGTCGTATTCAGTCATCCTTGATCTCCTCGTGAATCTTGACGGAAGCAAACGCTATGACGGCGAGGTAAACGAGGGCTATTGTCTCAAACCCGCCATCAAATATGTAGACGATGAGCGGTAGCAACATTACCACGGTGGCGACTGTGTCAGACGCTCTCTCGTCGTCAGTCATCGTCAAACACCCCGCTCCACGCACAGAACCCAGTACCAGCAAGCAGCGCCACAAAGAGCGGCCACACCGCTCCGAGGACGATGACAAGGATCGGGTCTGAACGGCGACTCTGTGCCTCCTCTACAGCCGCCACACCCATCACGAACATCCCGATTAGGCTGTACGCAACGCCACCGATGAGGAGGAGATTAGTCATCGGCGGGGACACCCCCTGTGTCAACGTCCCCGAACGGGTCACGATCCATCGGTAGGCGTAGCTCCTTGGCAACGACCTCCCC
>NZ_SGXU01000113.1:0-1305 GCF_005435015.1 Halorubrum sp. SP9 | reverse complement strand
GATCGAGTCGCTCTGTACTCGGTTCGGGAGCGCTGCCGAGAGAATTCAGAGATGGAATCTTAGCAGAGGGAGTGAGGATCGAGATCACTGGGTGGATCGATCCAACTCCTCGACGATGTAGAGCGAGATAATCGCCTCTTCAGCGATCGCGATCCCGGTGCCGTCACCGGATTCAACAGAGCAGATAAATCCAAATAATTTGCTAATAATCAAGTCGGATCGACTATCGGGTCCAAGAGTAGCGATCGACCACTCGTCGATAAAATCCAAATGACAGAGATAGAGTAAGTAGACCACTTTACTGTTAACCGCCTCAGAAATCACATGTACTGTTCTGACGACTCAACTCGCGACGAGCGTCTGTGAATGCGCTCTCTGTGTGAAGCGTACCAACTGGGGATTACTATTCGGAACAAGCTCAAAGAAACCGATCTCGTCACCGCGTTCGAGAAGCTCGATCATTCGATAGATGCTATCGAAGACGGGTATCCAGCGTGGCATCCTGCGCCGCTCTCCTTTCGCGCAATGGTTCTCTCGTTCGTGTTCATGGAGATAACGGGTGACTCATACGCCAACTTCACTCGACGACTCACCCGACAACCGGAAGTAGCGACTATTCTCGGCTTCAGTCGAGTGCCCGACGAATCAGCATTCTCTCGTGCGTGGCGAAATCGATTCGACGACGCGACCCACGAATACATCCACGCTGCCGCCCACTTCGTTGTCAAAGAATTCCATGATCGCAGCATCTCAGCGCCGGAGGTGCGGCCAAAGGCAGAGATCGTCGACGATACGCAAGAAGACGCAGACCCAGTCGAAGACAAATCCTTCTCACAGGACGAGATTGTCCAGACAACGCGCCTCGCGCGTGATCACGCCTATGGACACTTCGACTCTGGTCGGGCGTCGAACCTCTCGTACGAGGACACGCAATTTTTCGAGTTACAGACGTTCATGGGGATGGTCCGCTGTGGCACCTCGCAGGGAGCGACTCGCTTCCAATATCGGCGCGGGAAAGAGTACGGACCGCATGGTGATACCCACCTCCGCGCTGTCAAACAATTTGGCCCCGAAGAACTCGTGAGGGGATTCAACAAAACGACGGATCGCTTACTCTCGGTGATCGCCTCTGAAGCATCGTTCCGGCGTCCAGTCACAGCCGCGATCGACATCACGACTATTCCCTACTACGGAGAGGTCGAAGGAATGCCGATGGTCAGCGGGACCAAGGACAGAGACGGTCGAGCATTTAAATTCGCAACCCTCTCGATCATCGGGCAGAACATCCCGCTCGTTCTGGCGGTT
>NZ_SGXU01000112.1:0-1312 GCF_005435015.1 Halorubrum sp. SP9 | reverse complement strand
AGAACATCGTTGGTGTCGTGAGTAGTCGTGCTGCGGCCTCCCCGAATAGCGACGCCGACGAGCAAGAAGCCGATGAGCCGGAGGCGTTCGCGACGTTCTCGAAGGACGAGGTGGAACGCCTCTACGAGGCCGTCTCGAAGGCCGGGGACAAACAAGCGAAGCGTATTCTCCTACAAGCGTACGTGGATGTCGGCTGTAGTCGCTGAAGTCCGCTACGTCGCTGTTGCTCTCTCCCTCGTTTTCGGGTTGTGAATCCGTCCGTGTTCTTCCGGTGTAACCACGTCCAGATTTCCGGGTCTATTGTCCCACTTGACTCCGTTCTTGTGGTGGACGTGATACTGACTCCAATCCTCCACGAAGTTGAGGCCGTTCTCGGAAATAGCGACGAGACGGTGGATGCGAACTTCGAACTGGTCAGCGCAGACGACTTCGTATCCGTCTTCTCTCCAGTAATGATTGGTCGGAGGACTATCTGATAGACCAGCCGGCGGCTCGCGTCCGTCTATCTCGAATTTCCTGAGCCAGTATTCGACCGTCCAGTCGTCACAGCCGAATCGCTCGGCGAGGTTACCAACAGAAAGTCCCTGCTCGACGTGTAACTTCCTGAGCAGTTCCTTGCTGTGCCACGGTCGTTTTCCGTTTCCTGCTTGGTTTCGCGTCTGGATACCGTGCCAGTCGAGCCACCGTTTGATGGTCGGAGTTGAACATCCGAACTCGCGGGCAATTTCGCCCATCGTCATTTGCTTGTCCACGTACAATTCTTCGAGTATCTGCTTGTCTCTGTATTTAGTCATAGCGGGGAGACCTCCAAGAGAAGTCTATGGAGGGTCGCCGTCACTACACGAGTAGCGACGGTGTTACAGTTCGTCAATACGGTTCGCGCCTTGTAGCAAGAGACCGCGCCACGTCAGCCCGTGCTGTTGTTTGATGCGCTGAAGTTCATCGTATTGTTCACCATCCGGTACGTCGATGAAGATTTGATGTTCGGTAGTCATAGCGGGTTAAAATCCGATGACGCCGCTGGTGTGAAGTCGCTCTTAACGGAGCCTTTCACACCGCTGGTACAGCGCGCGCTGTGAATACGAACACACAGACGAACGCGAAGTCAACCAGCCGGGCCTCATCGGTTCGGAACGCGATGGGGTTTCGTTTGCTCACGATACTGGATTTCACAGCGTGCTTTCACAGGGGGAAGTGACCCTTCGGGTCAATACACAACTGCAATCTCCTCCCAGTAACGGGTATTGTCCTCAGTTGCGTGCGCTTTGTCTCGGGCTGTGTCCAAAGGGCTGTCAGTCCCGCGTTGGAAACC
>NZ_SGXU01000111.1:0-1316 GCF_005435015.1 Halorubrum sp. SP9 | reverse complement strand
ATTTCGGGTTGATACATAATGAGTAGCCACCCTATCCCCGTCAACCGTGGAGTCTCCAAACCCGCGGATGACGGCGAGAACCTCGCAGAAGTGACCCTGTCTGGTGGCGATGCGTTCGGATCAACGACGACCGTCCGTGGTCCGTTCCCGTTGTCGATGGACGGATTCCATTGGCACTTCTACGCTACGTGTCGAGATCGCATCGCTGCGTACGTTTCTCAACGCACCGAACCACCGATAGAGGCTGTGGGCGTCACCGACGATGAACGGAGACTCCGTGGCCGTATTCGGCAACTCTCGGTAAACAACGACGCCATCACAGTGTACGTCGGCCCGCCAGCGTAGTTCGTCAGCCAGCGTTTTCAGACCATGAGACACTTTTTCACCGATACCACTACGGCCACCCTTCAGGTGGTCGGTGACAGCGTCGACGGCGATTTTTCCGCCGAGGGCGCAGACACCGTCCATCTGGACTCGCCGTGGAACGATTTCTTCGACACCGACGAGTACGTTCGGTTCCGTGCCACGGTCGCACAGCCCATCGTTCAGCCGTACTTCTACGATGGCGAGGTCAAGTATTTCGCGAAGGACGAGCAGGAACTTCGCGAGGCCCAAGCGCAGATCCAGAATCGTGCGTGGACGATGGGCCATCCCAAGGACGACCGCGTCACCGATTCCTCGGAGATCCGTGGCTTTTGGGACAGCCCCGAGTACAACGACGGCCAGCAGGCCGAACTGTATATCCCCGCGAACGACACCGACGCCGTCCGCTTCGCGATTCAGAACGACGAAGTTTCTATCGGCTTCAGCGGCGTCTTAGACTGGGTCGAAGATCCCGACGAGGAGACGCCGTCGATCACCACCGACGCTGGTGACACGGTGTATGCCGACGCCGTTCAGCGGAACATGGCATACGATCACATCGCCTCGGTGGAGAACGGGCGGTGTCCTCCTGAGAAGGGGTGTGGGCTTCATACTGACGATATTGGACATGGACACGTCGTAGACGCCGAACACGACATCACCGCGAAATACGACGAGGGTGACTGGCTCTCGTGGGGGTGGAGTGGTGGCGAAGCGACGGGTCGTGTTGAAACTGTCTCAACCTCGGAGCCGCTCTCGGTGAACGGCGGAGAGACAGTTCGTGATCCTACCGAGGAGGGCGAGGCTGCCTACAAACTCAAACACTGGGACAGCGGCTCGTTCGGCGACATGAAAGTTGCCTACGAGTCGAACCTGTCCTCGGCCTCCGAACCCGAGGGGTTCTCGGCCCAAGACGGGTATCATCGGGTTTCAGATGGAGTCCGAACCACCCG
>NZ_SGXU01000110.1:0-1288 GCF_005435015.1 Halorubrum sp. SP9 | reverse complement strand
CGGCGAGCGCGATCCGGCCGAGGCAGCGGTCGCCCCGTTGTATCCAATAAAGGTGACGGGATAGCGCGCGGTGATTTCTACTACGACTTCAGCCGTGGGCTGTCTCCTTGGTCCTCTGTGAATCCGGACAACTAGCAATCCGACAGACCGTACACGGACCCAGTTGCTGAGCGAGCGTCCTTCTGATTTACTGCTAATACGGATGACCGAGCTAGATCGCTGGACCGAGCGACCGCAGCGCGGCCGATTCTTCGATTGCCGCTGCCAGTTCGACGGTTGCGTTGCCAAGCGTGGCGAGGCGCTCGCGGACAGCTTCGTTGACGAGTTCGCCGTCCTCGAAATCGGTGTCGGTCGCGTACGTCGCACCGCCGACAGTGTGGGCTCCGAAGAACGCGAACGCCGGGCGGAGTTCCTGATCGACCGCGAGGAAGTGGTGATCGGTTGCGCCCGTCGCCACAAGTCCCACCGCCGCGTTCTCGAACGGCGCGACATCGCCCTGCCATTCCCCGCGTGGAATCATATCAAGGAGGTTCTTCAGCGCTCCCGAGTATGACCCACGGTAGACGGGTGTCCCGACGAGGTACGCGTCGGCCTCGACGATCTGGTCAAGCGCCTCGGCGGTGTCGCCCTCGTGGTTTTCGATACCGCGCCCGTCCGCGGTTGCGAGGTCGTAGTCGGCCAGATGGAGGATCTCGGTCGTGACGTCGTGGCTTTGAGCTGCCGCATCGAGGGCGACTTCGATCGCGGTCCGCGTCCGGGAGTCAGTAGCGACGCTGCCGACAATCCCAAGGAGCGTCCGGTCGGTCATTACTTTGCCACCTTCGCGCCGGCGATGTCCTCAATTTCGTCGTCCGTGTCGACCGCATCCGGATCGAGTGGGTCCGCCGCCTCGATAGCCGGTATGATCGTCTCGCCGAAGCGCGTGAGCTCCGGCTTGAAATCGAGGAATCCAGTGAGAATAATGTCGACGCCGATCGCATCGAGCTTCCGGATGCGCTCGATGATCTGCTCATCAGTTCCGATGAGTCCCGTCTTGAAGCCGTCGTTGTACTGGACGAGATCCTCGAACTCGGAGTCCGACCACATGCCGTCGCCCGCCGCCGACGACTGCCCGGCCTGCTTCACCTGTTATTTGAACGCGTCGATCGCCTCGTCTGTAGCGTTCTCGATGATTCCTTCGAGGACCGACTTGGCCTCGGACTCGGTTTCCCGCTGGATGACGAACGCGTTCGCGGCGAACCGCGGCGACTCCGTTCCGAACTCCGCAGCGTACTCCTCGACGTCCTCG
>NZ_SGXU01000109.1:883-1326 GCF_005435015.1 Halorubrum sp. SP9 | reverse complement strand
CCGTGTTCGGCGGCCGTCTGTGCGATCCCACCAGCCACTTCACGCGCGTATTCAAGCATCGTCCCGCCATCGGTTCCAGTAGCCATTCGATTGCGATGGTCGACAATGAGAAGCGTCCGCCGATCGGTTTCTCCCTCCGTTTCACGGACATATGTCTCTCCAAGGCGAGCCGTCGCGTTCCAGTCAATCTGTTGGACGTCGTCGCCCGGCACATACTCACGCAGCTCCCGGGTTGTCACGCCCGGCCCGGGACGATCTGAGCGGTGTTGGCCATACGCGCTTTGGACGCCGGTTCCGCCTTGACCGATATGGAGCTCTGGCGTGTGGGGTTGAGCGGTGAGCGTGGGGGTCTCCGTGTACGGGAGCGCCACCTTGTATAACTGGTAGCGGTCCCCGATCGAGATGGTTGCTGGTGGGAACTCAAACCGACCAACAACTGATGA
>NZ_SGXU01000109.1:0-841 GCF_005435015.1 Halorubrum sp. SP9 | reverse complement strand
AATCGTACAGGTTGTTGTCTGGGTTGTCTCTCCAGCCTGAAGCGCGACAGACGGTGATTCAGTCTCAGCCGAGATGCCGGGTGGGAGTTCAGCGTCGATAACGATTGGTTCCTGTGCCGTCTCTGGGGGACGGGATACACGAAGCGTGAGCTCAGCCGCTGTGTCGACAAAGATCTCGGTGGTGGCAAGTGTGTACTCGATCGTGAGCTGGCGTTGCTGAGCAGCAAACGATTGGCTAGCGGTGATCGCTGCCCCAAGTAGCCACGCACCAAGGCCCGCTGCGGCAGCAAGAAACACAAGTTGGTCTGCGAGGACTCCGAGGCCGACTAGCAGCAGGCCGGCGCTCGCAAGCGTCCACCACTGCTCAGTGACCTCCATTACCTCTGTCTCAGTGCGGGGCAAATTGAAACTTGGCTTCTCGGTTCTTGTGGTGGGTGCCGCTCATGGGAGTGGCCATAAAGTTGAAACTCAAAGCTGTAGTCTAACTGAACTATGACTGACGAGGATACGGAGTTGGCACAACAGTCACAGTGGGAACGATGGACCGACGACAGTGGCCCCTTCTACCGCTCGTGTGCCGTCTGGCCGTTCGATCCGGGAAGCGAATCCACGACGTCAGGAGACCACGATCGACCAGCAGTACAGTTTACCACAGGCAGTACACGACAGCTGCTTCGGCACCTACCAACATTCTTGGGAGTCTCAATGGTACTGTATTTTGGTATTAATTTGGCCCGAAGTGTTGGAACCGGAGAGGTTCAGCTTATGTTCCCACAGCTCACACCCCGCAGCGGTGCGGTTCTCGTGGGTGCGATTGGAGTTGGGTTGGTGTGGGCGTATC
>NZ_SGXU01000010.1:0-119414 GCF_005435015.1 Halorubrum sp. SP9 | reverse complement strand
ACGAGCGGGAGCCGGTACGTCCCCTCGCGCTCGCCGGCGAGCGAGACCTCGGCGTCGGTGGCGCTGACTCGACCCTCGTAGGTCGCCGCGAGCGCGGGCGGGTCCTCGGTCTCGTCGGCGTCGTCCGCCGAGTCCCGCTCGTCCGCGTCGCCGTCGCTCCGACCCGCGGCGTCGCCGTCGCCGGTCACCCGCGTCACCGGCGCGCCGGCCTCGCCCGCCACCTCGCGGACGACGTCGAGCGCCTCGCCCTCGCAGGCGGTGACGAACGGGGCGTCGGGGCGGGCGATCCGAGCCTTCGTGCGGGCGATCTCCGCGATCGTGTCGCCGAGGACCGCGGTGTGTTCCAAGGAGACGTTCGTCACGGCGGTCGCGACGGGGTCGACCGCGCTCGTCGCGTCGTACTCGCCGCCGAGGCCGACCTCCAGCACGGCGACGTCGACCTCGCGGCGCGCGAACTCCCGGACCGCCATCGCCGTCACGACCTCGAAGAAGGTGAGCGGCTCGCCGGCGGCCGCGCGGTCGATCAGCCACGGGCGCACCTCGGCGACGAACTCCGCGATCGCGGCCTCGGTCATCTCCCGGCCGTCGACGCGGACGCGCTCCGACAGCGACGAGAGGTGCGGCGAGGTGTACAGCCCCACCGACAGCCCCGCCTCGCGGAGGACCGACTCGGTCATCCGCGCCGCGCTGCCCTTCCCGTTCGATCCGGCGATCTGGACGAACGGGACCGCCTCCTGCGGGTCCCCGAGGTGCGCGAGCAGCGCCTCCACCCGCTCGGTGCCGGGCTTGACCGAGAAGCGGCGGAGGTCGAAGAGGAACGCCGCCGCCTCGTGGTAGTGCATACGCCGTAGGTCGGGAGCGGGTCGCTTAGGGGTAACGGACCCGACCGGGTCCCGGCGACCGCGTCGACCGAAAAGCAACCCTTACGCGCGCCGCGGCCGCATCCGATCGCATGGACGAGACAGCGACCGCCGACGCGGGCGACGCCCCTGCCGAAGGGGCGACTCCGGGCGGCCCCGACGGCGGCGACCCGGTCGTCGTCGGCGAGGGGGTCCGGAAGTCGTACGGCGACGTCGACGCGCTCGACGGGGTCGACCTCGACGTGGCGGCCGGCGAGGTGTTCGGGCTCATCGGCCCCAACGGCGCCGGGAAGACGACGCTGGTCCGCGCGCTCACGGGGACCACCGAGGCCGAGGGCGGCCTCCGCGTCTTCGGCGAGCCGCCCCGCGAGGTCGACCCGAGCCGGATCGGGCTGCTCCCGCAGTCGTTCGACCCGCCCGCGCGGCTCACGGCCCGCGAGCTGGTCGACTACTACGGCGGCCTCTACGACGCGGCGCGCGACACCGAGGCGGTCCTCGACGACGTGGGGATGGCCGACGACGCCGACGCCTGGTACGAGACGCTCTCGGGCGGCCAGCGGCGCCGCACCTGCGTCGCGACCGCGGTCGTCAACGACCCCGACCTCCTCTTCCTCGACGAGCCGACGACCGGGATCGACCCCGCCGGCCGGCGGGCGATCCACCGGCTTATCGAGCGGCTCGCGGCCGACGGCACGACCGTCTTCCTCACGAGCCACGCGATGGACGAGGTCGAGCGGCTCGCCGACCGCGTCGCCATGCTCCGCGACGGGCGGGTCGTCGCGAGCGGGGCGCCCGATCGGCTGGTCACCGAACACGGCGGCGCGCCGCGGCTCGACGCGGCGACCGCGGCGCCGACGACGGAGGGAGTCGTCGAGGCGGTCGCGGCCGGCGTCCGAGACCGTCTCGGGACCGACCCGACCGTCGAGGCGACCGACGACGGCCTCCGGGTTCGGGGCGTGCGACCCGAGGCCATCGGCGACGCGGTCGACGCGCTCGACGACGCCGGCGTCGCGTTCGACTCGCTCTCGTGGTCGGAGCCGTCGCTCGAGGACGTGTACCTGCGGCTCACCGGCGAGGAGTACGCGCGCCGTGGGGACGGCGGACCGCCGGACGAAGCGGCCGGCGAGGGGCGTCGCGCAGCCGACGACGCGACGCCGGGCGGGGGTCGCGCAGCCGACGACGCGACGCCGGACGGGGGTCGCGCAGCCGACGACGCGACGCCGGACGGGGGCGACCGATGACCCGCCTCGGCCGGATCCGGACGGAGGCGGTCGCGGCGGCGCGCTCGTTCACCCGCCGCCGGACGGCGGTGTTCTTCACCTTCTTCTTCCCGGTCATCCTCGTGGTCATCTTCGGCGCGCTGGTGCGGACCCAGCCGACCGGCGGCGGCCTCTTCGCGGAGCCCGCGGGCTACTACATCCCGGGGTATCTCGCGGTCGTGGTCCTGTTCACGCCGCTGTCGCGGGTCGGCTCCGAGATCGCCCGCCACCGCGACGGCGGGCGGTTCGAGAAGCTGGCGACGACGCCGCTCTCCCGCGCCGAGTGGCTGCTCGCGCACACGCTCGTCAACGTCGGGATCATCGGCGCCGCGAGCCTGCTCATCCTCGGCTTAGTGTTGGCGGTGACGGACGCGACCCTGATCCTCTCGCCCGCGCTCGCCGCCCTGCCCCTGTTCGTCGCGGTCGCGGTCGCGCTGTTCTGCGGGCTCGGGGCGGTCCTCGGTTCGCTCGCGGACTCGCAGGACGGCGTGATCGCTGCGAGCAACACGGTCGCGCTCCCCCTGCTGTTCCTCTCCGAGACGTTCGTCACCCCGTCGCTCCTGCCGGAGTGGTTCCTGCCCGCGGTCGCCGCCTCGCCGCTGACGTACTTCGCGCGCGGAACTCGGGCGATCACCTTCGAGGGGGGCGCGTGGACCGGCGACCTGCTCGTGTTGACCGCGCTCGCGGCCGGTTTCCTCGCGGTCGGCGCGTACGCGGTCCCGCGGACGGAGTGAGATCGGAACCGTCAATTTATATTCGCAGCCCGCGTCCGGAGGAAACGAGAGGCCAAGCCGTTGACCACCGTTCACTTCACCTGTCCGGACTGCGAGCAGACCATCGAGGTCAACGACGCGATGCGGGAGACGATACTCGACACCGGCTGCCCGGTGTGCACCGCGGCCGCGACGGCCGAGGACTTCGCCGCGACCTGCGAGTAGCCGTCGCCGCGACCGCCGCCGGCCCACGGGGGCGTTGCGGCGCGTTCACACACCGCGTCCGGTTGCTGAGGCTTTTTGCGTCGACCGCGACAACGGTCGAGCGATGACACCCGAACTCGAGGAGATCGATCTGGGAACCGTGCCGCTCGGCCGGACCGGCCTGCGAACGAGCGAACTCCAGTTCGGCACGTGGCGGTTCGGCCGCGTGACCGAGGCGGGGAACGTGGAGATCGACGAGGACCGCGCCCACGAGCTGCTCGACGCCTACGAGACCGCCGGCGGACGCTACATCGACACCGCCGACGTGTACGGCGGCGGGGACTGCGAGCGCTGGATCGGCGACTGGCTCGCCGAGCGCGACCGCGAACGCTACACGGTCGCCTCGAAGGTGTACTGGCAGATCCGCGACGGCGACCCGAACAGCCGGGGCACGAACCGCAAGAACGTCCGCCACCGCGTCGACGCCCTGCTCGACCGGCTCGACACCGACTACATCGACGTCCTCTACATCCACCGGTGGGACGACGAGACGCCCGCCCGCGAGCTGATGAAGACCCTGAACGGGCTCGTCGAGTCCGGCAAGGTCCACTACCTCGGCGCCTCCACGCTCCGCCCGAACGCCTGGAAGGTCGCCCGCGCCAACGAGATCGCCCGGGGCGAGGGGTGGGAGCCGTTCACGGTGCTCCAGCCGCGCTACAACCTCGTCGACCGCGAGGTCGAGGGGGATTACCTCGAGTTCGCGCGCCAGCGGAACCTCGCCGTCTCCCCGTGGAGCCCGCTCGGGCAGGGCTTTTTAACCGGGAAGTACGACCGCGACGCCGACCTCCCCGACGACTCGAAGGCCGCCGAGTCGACCCGGTTCCAGGAGGCGTACCTCACCGAGGAGAACTTCGACGTCCACGACGAGCTCGACGCCGTCGCCGACGAGGTCGGCGCCTCGGCCGCGCAGACCGCGCTCGCGTGGCTCGCGCACCGCGACGGCGTCACCGCGCCGATCGTCGGCGCCCGCACCGTCGACCAGCTGCGCGAGAACCTCGCGGCCGCGACGATCGATCTGTCCGACGAGCAGGTCGACCGCCTGACCGCGGCGAAGCCGGGACCGTACGACGAGTTGTAGGATCGGCTGCCCGAACCGTCGCCGGGGAGGCCGCCCTACCGGTCGGCGCAGTAGTCGACGAAGTTCCGCAGGATCGCCAGCCCCGTCTCGCCGCTCTTCTCGGGGTGGAACTGCGTGCCGAACACGTTGCCGGCCTCGTTGGCGACGACGGCCGGGAAGTCGACCCCGTAGTCCGCGGTGGCGACGACCGCGTCCGGGTCGGCGGGCTCGGCGTAGTAGGAGTGGACGAAGTAGGCGTGCTCCCCGTCGACCCCGTCGACGATCGGGTGGTCGCGCTCGACCTCGAGCTCGTTCCAGCCCATGTGCGGCACCTTCCGGTCCACGTCGAACCGGACGTTGGTGCCGGGGACCAGATCGAGGCCCGTCACCTCGCCTTCGCCCTCGTGGTCCGCCTCCTCGCTCGTCGTGAGGAGCATCTGCATGCCGAGACAGATCCCGAAGAGGGGGCGGCCGGCGTCGGCGTGGTCGGTCAGCGCCTCGCGCAGCGGCCCGGCGTTCTCCATCCCCTCGCGGAACGCGCCGACCCCGGGGAGGACGACGCCGTCGGCGGCCGCGAACGCCTCGGGGTCGTCGGTGATCTCGACGGACGCGCCCGCCCGCTCCAGTCCGCGAGTCGCGGACCGGAGGTTTCCGAGACCGTAGTCCACGAGGGCGACGGACACCTCCCGATCCGGTGGTGATTCGTCCATGTCTCCGGTATATCACCTGCGTGGAAGTCAGTTTCCATCCGGAATCCGGTACATAGCGGTACATACCAGTCCGTATATTTAAACAGCAACACTTTTGAGACGCCAGTAGAATCCCCAAATGTACTCCTCATGGCCAGACGACGCAAATTCCTCAAGGTCGCGGGTGCGGCAAGTATCGTGGGACTCGCGGGATGTAGCGGCGGCGGCAACACGAGCGGCGACGGGTCCGGCGGCGACAACATGAGCGGCGACGGCGACGGGTCCGGCGGCGACAGCATGAGCGGCGACGGCGACGGCGACGCGGCAATGACCTTCGGCGGGGACGGAACGGTTAACTTCGGTATCTCGCCGTCCGTTCCGCAGGAGGACCTCGAGGTACAGTACGCTCCGCTCCTCGACCACGTCGGGAGCTACCTCCAGCAGAACCACAACGTTCCCGAAGGCCTCAACGTCGAGGGGAACATCGGGAGCAACTACAGCGCGGTCATCCAGTCGCTCGGTCAGGGGACGACCGACCTCGCGGAGACCGGCCCGTTCGCGGCCGCCCTCGGCGTGAAGACCGGCAACGCGGAGATCATCCTCCAGCGGTACGGCTACGGCGGCTGGACGTACAAGAGCATCATCGCGACGCCGAACGACAGCGACATCACCGAGCTGTCGGATCTCTCCGGCAAGACCGTCGCCTTCTCCGACCGGCTGTCGACCAGCGGCGCGCTGTACCCGCTGTACAGCATGTCGAACCAGGGCGGCCTCGACGTCGGGAACCTCCCCGAGGGCAACGGCTCACAGGCGGAGTTCGACGCCCGCTTCGCCGGCGGCCACGTCGGCTCGTACACCCTGCTCGAACAGGGGCAGGTCGACGCGGCGGCGATGGGCGGGTTCGTCCGGGACACCTCCACCGGCCCGACGCCGGAGGAGTGGCAGCAGGTCGCGACGACCCTCCACGAGGACGAGGGCCTGCCGCGCGCCCCGATCGTGGTCTCGCCCGAGCTGAGCGACGACGTGAAGTCCGCGCTCCAGGCGTCGTTCCTCGAGGCCCCGGACAGCATCTACTACGGTGCGGACGGCGAGGGCGGCACCGGAGACGACCTCTGGTTCAGCCGCGTCCGCGAGGCGGCCCAGGAGGACTACCAGTCCGTCATCGACGTCGCCGACGAGCTCGGCGTCGGAGCGGACATCTTCGGACAGTAGGACCCCGCCCCCCAACTTCGGATCGTTTTTCACACGATCGGTCTGTTTTCCGACAAAGCAACACCTCATGCCAACGATCGAATTCGAAAACGTCAGCAAGATATACGACGAGGACACCGTCGCCCTCGACGACGTGTCGTTCACCATCGATGAGGGGGAGTTCGTCATCCTCCTCGGTCCCTCCGGCGCCGGCAAGTCGACGATGCTCCGGGTACTGAACGGACTCACGCAGCCCACCGAGGGGTCCGTCCGCATCGGCGGCAAGGAGCTTCAGGGGAACCGCAGTGAGGTCGGAATGGTGTTCCAGGAACACTACCTCATCGAGAGCAAGACCGCGTTCGGCAACGCGCTGTCGGGAGCGCTCTCCCGGAACGGGCTCGTCCGGAGCGCCCTCGGGCTACACGCCGACGCGGACAAGATGACCGCTCTCGAAGCCCTCCAGACGGTCGGCCTCCTCGACGAGGCCGGTCAGCGCGCCGAGTCGATGAGCGGGGGCCAGAAACAGCGCGTCGGGATCGCGCGGGCGCTGGTTCAGAACCCGGAGATCGTCCTCGCCGACGAGCCGGTCGCCAGCCTCGACCCGAAGGCCGCCCGCGACGTGATGCGCTACCTCAAGAAGGCCGCGACCGAGCAGGACCTGACCACGATCACCAGCCTCCACCAGGTGAACATCGCGCGCGAGTTCGGGGATCGGTTCCTCGGTATCCGCGACGGCGAGGTGATATTCGACGGCGACGCCGACGACCTCACGATGGACGAGATGGACCGGATCTACTACGGCGAAACCAAGAGCGGCGAGACGATCCCGACGGGGGCGGCGAGCGGCGAAGTCGGCAAAACCGACGCCGAGGCTGACGCCGCCACCGACGGGGGGGGTCGGGCGTGAGTTCGCCGTCCGACTCGGCGATCGACGACCAGTTCCGCGCGCTCGAACGGCTCCGGCGACTCAAGTACGTGCTGTGGGGCGTGCTGCTCGCGGCGGTCCTCGGCGTCACCTACTGGGGGCTCGGCTTCATCGGCTTCCAGCCCAGCGTCGTCGCCGGGCGGCTCCCGGGGATGTACGAGTTCATCTCGACCGGCTTCTTCCCGCCTGACTTCCAGAACTTCACGATCTACACCAAAGACCAGAACATCACCGGACTGCGAGCGATCCCCGCGAGCTTCGGCGACGGGGGGGCGCACATCGTCGAGAGCTTCAGATCGTCGCGGCAGTCGCTGGTGAAGGCGAGCCTCGTGACGCTGCTGTTAGGGTTCATGGGCACCGTGTTCGCCTTCCCGTTCGCGCTGGTCCTCGGCGTCCTCGGGAGCGAGCGCGTCACGCCGTTCCCGTTCAACTTCATCTTCCGGGGCACGCTCAGCGGCATCCGCGCCATCCCCGCCATCGTCTGGATCTTCCTGTACATCCCCATCGGCCCGCCGGGACAGGTCACGGCGGTGCTCGCGATCGCGACCGACAGCATCGGGAACCTCGGACGCCTCTTCACCGACGACCTCGAAGAGATCGAGGAGGGACCGATCGAGGCGATCCGGTCGACGGGCGCGTCGGGCACCCAGACCGTGAGCTTCGGCATGCTGAGCCAGGTCTCGCGGTCGTTCATCGCGTGGACCCTGTACATCCTCGAGATTAACACCCGGATCGCCATCTCGCTCGGGGTCGTGGGCGCCGGCGGCCTCGGGCTGATGATCCGGAACAGTCAGGACCTGTTCGAGTTCCAGCAGACCGCCGCCGGGCTGGTGATGGTGTTCATCGTCGTCCTCGGCATCGAGCTCGTCTCCTCGCGCATTCGCGCCCGGCTCCGGCCCGGCGAGCACGAGGGGAAGGGACTCATCGAGGCGATCCGCGACCTGTTCAATCCGAACAAGTGGCTCGGCCGCGGCGACCCGAAGAACTAGAACTCGCCGAGCCGCGACTGGCCGTCCCCGCCGTCCCCGCTCCGTTCACCGACGCCGCTCAGTTCGGCCGCCCGAGCGATCGTCTCGAAGAAGCCGTCGCGCTGGCTCCGGTCGTACAGCGTCGCCGCCGGGTGGACGGAGAGCAGCACGCGCCGCGATTCGCCCGCGAGCCGCGCGTCGGCCACGTCGCCGGACTCCGCGGTGATCGCCACCGACCGGTCGAGGAGGTGTTCGCTCGGCACCTTGCCGAGCGTCACGATCAGTTCCGGGTCGAGGCGGTCGATTTCGCTCTCGAGGTGGCCGCGGCAGTTCGCCAGCTCCTCGCCGGTCGGATCGCGGTTGTCCGGCGGCCGGCACCGCACGCAGTTCGTGATCCGCACGTCCGCGCGGGCGAGCCCCGCGTCTCGCAGCGCCTCGTCGAGCACGTCGCCCGAGCGACCGACGAACGGCTCTCCCCGCTCGTCCTCGGTGGCGCCCGGTCCCTCACCGACGAACAGCAGGTCCGCGTCCGTCGGGCCGACCCCGTCGACGATCCGGCTCCGCGACTCGACCAGCGCCGGGCACCGCTCGCAGGCCGGCACGCGCAGCTCCTCGTCGAGCGCGGCGCCGTCGCCGCCGTGTTCGCTCATACGGGGGTTCCGGACGCGGTCGTCTAAGTAGCGTCGGTCGCCGCCGCCTCGCGGTGCGCGCTCGCGGCCAACGCCGCGAGCCGGAGCGGCTCACACCGCCGCTCGCCGTCGCGGGTGAGGCCCCTGATCGCCGCGGCGGCCTCCTCGGGATCGATACCGACCGCCCGGACGAAGCGGGGGTCGCTGGACTCCGGAGCATCGACCGCGACCCGGGACGGTAGCGACCGGTAGACGTCGAGGCGGGCGGCGAGCGCGTCGCCGTCGAACGCGTCGCGCAGGGCCGGTTCGAGCCCGGGGCTCGCCTCGTAGCTCACGGCGTAGACGGGGCGGTCGATCGTCTCGCGGAGCCGGTCGAGGTCGACGAGGTTGAACCAGGCCGGCGCGACGCCCGCGCAGGCGACGTGGCGCACGTCCTCGCGGTCGAGCGCGCGCCAGCAGTCGATGGCCGCGTCGGTCGCGTCCGTCCCGCCGACGGTACACCGCGCGAACGCGAAGCCGTCCGGCGTCCCGTCGGCGCGGACGACGACGCCGGCCGCGTAGCTCGCGTCGCGGGCGTCAGAGAAGGCGAGGCCGAGCGTGCGGCTCGGCGGCGTCACTCACGCGTCCTCGGATTTGATCTCCTGGAGTCGGTCGAGAAGCTCGTCGTTCGAGGCGCCGGGCTCGTAGTCGACTGACCCCTCGTGGGTCTCCTGGGCAGCCTGGACGCCGTCGTCGTCGTCGAAGTCCGCGTCCAGGTCCTGATTCTCCTGTTCGGACTCGTCGTAGCTGCCGAATCCCATGTGTGTGTAGAATTAACAGAGGGCGATAGATAAATCCACGGCCGCCGGCGGAGAGAGCCCCGTCGGTGCGCCCGCGGCTGTACCCTTTTGTCGCTCCGCGAGCGAGGACGGGTATGGAGCCGATCACCGTCACCGCGGACGCGGAGGAGTTCACCTGTAACGCGTACCTCGTCGTCGGAGACGCGACGACGCTCGTCGACGCGGGAACGATGCCCGGCGTGGACGACGTGATCGCCGACGCGCTCGACGACGCCGGCGTCGACGACCTCGACCGCGTCGTACTGACCCACCAGCACCACGACCACGTGGGCGAACTCGACGCCGTGGTCGACCGCTTCGACCCCCGAGTGTTCGCGTACGCCGACCACCCGCGTCGCGACACCGCGCTCGAGCCTGGCGACGAGGTGCTCGTCGGCGACGAGCCGTGCGAGGTCGTCTACACGCCCGGTCACGCCGACGACCACGTCTCGCTCGTCGGCGAGGAGCGACTCTACTCCGGCGACGTGGTCGTCTACAACGACGGCGCCTTCGACGACGGGTCGTTCGGCCGCACCGACATGGCCGGCCAGTCGCGCGAGCGCCTGATCGAGAGCCTCCGCGAGATCCTCGACCGGCTGCCCGACACCGCCGAGGCGATGTACCCCGGCCACGGCGACGTCTACCGCGCCGCCGACGGGCCGGACACCGTCCGCGAGGTGATCGAGCGCGCGACGGAACGCGCCGAGCGCCGCGAGCCGAAGTACCCCGAGGAGTGAACGCGGTCCGTATTTAAGAGTGAACGCGATCCGTATTTAAAAACGAGCGGCGAGGAGGCCGACCGCCACCCCTCGGCGCGCCCCCGAGCGGCCGCCGGCGGCGGCCGCGAGGTCCCCGTGAGCGGAGCGAACGGGGGCTCGGAAATCTTTGATTTCCGGTGGAGGCGGCGGTCCGGCGCGGCCCCGCCCGCGCCGGGCCGTCCGCCGAGGCTGGGGAGGCGTGAGGCGCACGCGCGGCTGGCCGTCGAGGCGGAGAGATCCGAGAGAAGGGACGAAGACGGACCGGAACCGAGCCGAAGACGGACCGGAACCGAGCCGAAGACGGGCCTACTACGCGGCGCGGCGCTCGGTCGCCTTCGGGCGGAGGTTGGTGTAGCCGCACTTGCGGCAGCGCTCGGCCTCGGAGGCGTTGCGGGCGTTACAGCGCATACAGATCTGTCGGTCGAGCATGCGGCGTTCGGCGGCGTCGAACTTGGCCATACGGCTACTGGGCGGGCGGTGCTGTAAAAGGTTGCGAGACGGCGCGGCGGGCTGTCACCGTCGCGAACGCGTCGGATCGACGGGACGGAGCCGCTGGAGCGCCGAGGAGTGAAAGGGGCTCGGGCCGCGAGTCAGGCGCCCGCTTCGCTGAGGGCGGCCTCGATGTCCTCGCGCTGGGTGACGCCGACGAAGCGGTCGACGACGCCGTCGTCGTTCTCGACGATGAGCGTCGGGAGCGAGCGGACCTGGTACTGGTTCGCGACGTCCTGCTCCTCGTCGACGTCGACCTTCTGGAGCTCGAACGCGTCGCCGAGGTCGTCCTGAATCTCCTCTAAGATGGGGTCTTGGGTCTTACACGGGCCGCACCACTCGGCGTGGAAGTCCAGCAGTCGAACGGTCATGGTCGGCGCAAATTATCGCCGGCCCGCGCATAAGGGTTTCCCACTCGTGTGTGCGCCGGGCCCGTGCGACTCGTCGAGGGCGACGAGACGGCGGAACCGATGAGACGGCGGGCGGAAAGCGGATGAAGGGCCCGCTGCGGCCCGAGCGACGAACGAAACGTTTAGAATGCGGCGCCGTCCAGAGGGGGATATGAGTGGTTCCAACTCCGGCGGACTGATGTCCAGCGCGGGACTGGTCCGCTACTTCGAGAACGAGGACCGGAACGCCATCACGATCAACCCCAAGACGGTCCTCGCGTTCTGCGTCCTCTTCGGCCTGTTCGTCCAGATCCTCTCGCTGACGGTCGCGTAGGCCCGCGCCGCATCAGTTCTCCCCGCCGCGTTGCCGACGGACCGACCGACGACGTAGCGCGCCCTTTTTCCACGCGCCCCTCCCACGTATCCGTATGAAAGCAGGCGTCATCGCCGTTCAAGGCGACGTGGCCGAACACGCCGCCGCCGTCCGCAACGCCGCGGCCGCCCACGACGAGTCCGCGGCGGTCGTCGAGGTGCGCGACGCGGGGGTCGTGCCCGACTGCGACGTCCTCCTGATGCCGGGCGGGGAGTCGACGACGATCTCGCGGCTGATCCACCGCGAAGGGATCGCGGCCGAGATCGAGGCCCACGTCGCGGCCGGCAAACCGGTCCTCGCGACCTGCGCCGGGCTCATCGTCTGCTCGAACGACGCGAAGGACGAACGGGTCGAGGCGTTAGGGCTCGTGGACGTCTCCGTCGACCGCAACGCGTTCGGCCGACAGAAGGACTCCTTCGAGGCGGAGATCCCGGTCGCCGGGCTCGACGACCCCTTCCACGCCGTGTTCATCCGCGCGCCGCTCATCGACGACATCGGCGGGGGCGTCGAGACGCTCGCGACGGTCGGCGGCCGCGCGGTCGCGGTGCGCGACGGCCCGGTCGTGGCCACCGCGTTCCACCCGGAGCTCACCGACGATCCGCGGATCCACGACCTCGCGTTCTTCCCCGAGCGGGAGGTGGTCGCGTGAGCGGTCCGGCCGGGGACGACGGTGGCGGCGGGACGACCGACGGTCCGGCCGCCGAGGCCGGCGGGGATTCGGCGGTACCGTCCGAGGACGTCCTCGACGAGCTGTTCGCCACCATCGAGTCGCGGCGGGAGGAGCTCCCGGAGGGGTCGTACACCGCCTCCCTCTTCACCCACGAGAAAGGGGAGAACGCCGTCCTAGAGAAGATCGGCGAGGAGACGACGGAGGCGATCCTCGCGGCGAAAGACGACGACCGCGAGGAGCTTACCGCCGAGAGCGCTGACCTGGTCTACCACTTGCTCGTGTTGTTCGCGATGAAGGACCTCGCCGTCGACGACCTGCGCTCGGAGCTGCGGGACCGGTTCTGAGACGGACGAAACCGTCGCGGCACGGCGGGAGCTATCGCTCCCGTTCGAGCTCGCGGTCGATGTCGTCGCGCTCCTCCGTCTCTAACTCCTCGCCGATCCGGCGCTCGAACTCCGCCTCGCTGATCTGCCCCTCGACGTACTGCTGTCGGAGGCGGTCTTGGCGGCTACTCCCGCCGTCGACCTCGGTCGACGAGGTGGATCCCGAACCGATCGAGTCGAGCGGTCCGGCGTCGTCGTCGCTCAGCAGCCACGAACCCGCCTCGTACGCGGCGTAGCCGAGCCCCGCCAGCACGGCGAGCGTGACGATCCCGGAGAGGACCGCCCAGGCGAGACTCAGGAGGGCCGAGACCACGCTCACGACGACGCTGACCCCGATCAACGCCGCGATCGCGATCGCCGCGTAGTAGAGGGCCTGCTTCCCGTCCATATCCCGGATTCGGGCGGCCGGCCGCAAATACCTTCTCCCGCGGACGCGGGGGCTCGCCGGCCGGAGCGGACGCCCGCGGACTTTTGTTCGCGGGGCCGAACACCCCACGAGAACGACGCCGTGAGCGACACCGACTCGTCCGGATCCGGCGAGGGGGCCCGCCCGACCCGCAGAGCGATGCTTCGGCGGACCGAATCGCTCGCGGTCGGCGGAGCGGCGGCGGTCGGATCGACCGCCCTCGCCGGCTGCGTCGGGCGCGGGAACGGGGAGGCGACCGAGGGCGCCGGCGACGGCGACGCCGCCGACCCGCCCCTCGTCGCCCACCGGGGCTTCGCGGCCGAGAACCCGGAGAACACGGTCGCGGCGGTCGAGGCGGCGACGGCGGTCGTCGACCGGATCGAACTCGACGTTCGCCGCTGCGGGACGGGGGAACTCGTCGCCTTCCACGACGCGACGCTCGGGCGGGTGACGGACGCCACCGGGCGCGTGGCCCGGACCCCGCGCGAGCGGCTCGCCGACCTCTCCGTGGCGGGCTCGGGCGAGCCGGTGCCGACGCTCGCGGCGGCGCTGGACGCCGTGCCGGCGGACGCGTGGGTCATGCTCGACCTGAAAGAGCGGGGGGTCGCGGGGGACGCGCTCGCGCTCGGCGCGGACGGGGACTACGACCTCGCCGTCACCGCCGACGACCCCGCGGTGATCGAGGCGGTGCGGACGGCCGATCCGACGGTATCGACCGTCTACGGCGTGCGCGAGTCGGTCCCCGCGCGGCCCCTCAGACCGCTGATTCCGGGGAGTCGCGAAGGGGTCCGTCTGCCGAGGTGGGCGTACCCGCCGCAGGACGTCGCGGCGATGGTCGAGACCGCGACCGAGTTGGGGTGTGCGGCGGTGTCGCCGCGGTACGAGCTGTGCCTCCGGACCGACATCCTCTCGCGTGCGGCGGACGCCGGACTCCGGGTGCTGCCGTGGACCGTCGCCTCGGCCCGAGAGTACGAGGCGGTCGCGGGTGCGGGCACCGGTGTCGACGCCGTCGTCTCGGACGTCTCTCGCGGAGTTCGCGAGCCCTGACGGTCGAGCGGAACGCGACTCAGGGGGCGACAGAAGGGTTATTCGTTCGGCTCTCGTGAATCGAGGAGATGACTCGGGGACCCGACGAGGTCGACGACGCGAGCGAGACCGATTCGGTCGAATCGACCGACAGGGCGCCCGCGGATCGCGTCGACCGCCGGACGGTTCTCGGCGCGCTCGCGGGCGCCGGGAGCGCCGCGGTCGCCGGCTGCTCCGGCCCGGAGCCGGACGACGCGTCGACGGCCGACTTGGAGCCGGAACGGCTCGACGAACTCGCGGCTCGGTTCGCGCCGACGCTGTACTTCGACGCCGCCGAGCCGTGGTTCCCGACCGACCCCCGACCGTACGCGAGCGAGGCGGACGGCGAGACGGTCGTCGACGGCTTCGACGCGTTCGACGGCTACCACGAGCGGTACGAGGCGTCGGGCGAGCCGCCGAATCCGACCGTCTTCTACAACGGAATGCGGTACGAGGACTCCCCGCTCGCGGTCGTCCAGTTCTGGTTCTACTCCGCGTTCGACCAGTTCACGACGAACTTCCACTGGCACGACTGGGAGGTGCTCCACGTGTTCGTCGACCTCGAGGCGGGCGACCCGCAGCTGTACGTCGCCAGCTCCCACTCCCGGAGCGTTCCGAACAACGAGTTCCTCGATCCGGATCCCGACGTGGTCCCCCGGATCCTCTCCGAGCTCGGCTCGCACTCCAGCACGCTCTCGGTCAACGAGAACCCCGATCAGTTCCAGCGGGTCGGCGACGGGGGGTTGCTCGCGGACATCACGAACACGACGATCGACACCGTCGAGGACCTCCTCGGGATCCCGATCGCGTACGGGCTCCCCCGCGACGAGCAGATGCGGCTCCCGTTCGTCGTTCCCGAGTACGAGGGCGAACCGCTCTACGAACACCCCGACCTCCCGTCGGTCACCGAGGAGTCGCTGGTCGACGGCGCGCTGACGATCCGGTCGCTCGACGCGCTGCGCTCGCCGCCGACGGACCTCCCGCTCCGGGAGACGGGGATCGCCTTCCGGTACCGCGAGCGACCGGCCGACGAGGGGACCGCCGACGGCGACGACGCCGCGCTCGCGGACGAGGTCGCCGACTCCGTCGTCGAGTACGACCTCGTCGAGACCGCCGAACTGGAGGGGATCGACGCGTTCACCGGCCCGCAGCTCAGCTTCGAGTTCGCCGTCCCCCAGATAGTCGAGGACGCCGTCGCGAGCCACATCACGACCACCGGCGTGCCGTGGGAACAGCCCCGTTACGAGAACCCCGCGCTCGACATCACCGCCGGCAACCACCGCGCGGAGCTCGCGGCGCGGTACGACGCCGTCGCCGACGACCCGTCGTTCGGGGACGACGCGGCCGGGGCGCTCGACGCGGTCGTCGCCCGCGTCACGCAGACGACGCAGAGCGACGAGGCGCCGGCGGACGAGGGGCTGACGACGACCGAGACGAGCGTCGAGTCGTTCGTCCTGATCGAGAGCGACCCCGAGGCGGTTCCGACGTTCGCCCGCGGGGTCGCGGTCGCGAACGGGATCCCCGAAGGGGAGCACCGCCTGACGGTCAACGGCGCCGGACGGGCACCTCACGGCGAGACGCTGACCGTCTCGGCGGACGAGCCGGTGACGACCGCCGGCGCCGACGGGGAGATCCCGCTCGTCGCCCGCGAGGACGCGCGGAAGGTGGAGTTCTCGGACGCCGAAAGCGACGTGAACCTGGCTCGGTCAGCGATCGAAGACGACTTCCCGGGGCGGATCTACGACTCCGCGATCGACGGGAGCGACGCGGTGTACGTCGACGCCGGCGGCGCGTACACGACGGAGGTACGCGACGCCGACGGCGAGGTCGGCGCGTACCGGGTCAACCCCGCGACGGACGAGGCCGAAACCGAGGAGCCGATCCGGATCGAGCGCCCGGAGACCGGGGTGGCCCCGCTCGCCGGCTACGTCGCGGACGTGGCCGAGGAGACGCGCGCGGCGGTCGCCGCCGCGGCGGCCGACCGCGATAGCGACGACGGCGGCGGTTCCGGCGGCAGTGGCGGTTCCGGCGGCGGTCCGTCGAACGCGGTCAACGGGCTCGAACGCGCCCTCGCCGCCACGGTCGACGCCGCGGAACGGGCGGCGGAGCGCGCCCGCGAGGGCGACGCCGAAGGGGTCGAGCGGCAACTGGCGAACGTGCTCGACCGGATCGCTCGGATCGAAGAGCGGCTCGCGGCCGCGAGAGCGGGGCTACCGCCGGGGCTCGCGAACGCGACCGGAAGACGGATCGAGCAGGCGATCAGGCGCGTCGAGCAGGCGCAAAACGCCGAGAAGCTGTAGGGCGCCGCGTCGGACGCCTCGACGAGCGCGTCACCGGACGTCACCCCCCACCACTGGATGGAAAGCTATACGACGCCGAACCGACCACGAGTATATAAGCAGATGTCTCAGGAGGGATACGACCACGCGAGGGTCGAGGAACGCTGGCAGGAGGCGTGGGACGACGCCTCGGTGTACCACGTGCCGGACGACGCCGAGGACCCGACGTACGTCCTCGGGATGTACCCGTACCCGTCGGGGAAGCTCCACATGGGCCACGTCCGCAACTACACGATCACGGACGCGTACGCCCGCTACCGCCGGATGCGCGGCGACGACGTGCTCCATCCGATGGGGTGGGACGCGTTCGGGCTCCCGGCCGAGAACGCCGCCAAGGAGCGGGACACCAACCCCCGCGACTGGACGTTCGACTGTATCGACACGATGAAGGGACAGATGAAGTCGATGGGGTTCGGCTACGACTGGGACCGCGAGGTCACCACCTGTACCCCCGAGTACTACCGGTGGAACCAGTGGCTGTTCCGCCGCTTCCACGAGGCCGGCCTCGTGGAGCGCCGCGACGCCGACGTGAACTGGTGTCCCTCCTGCGAGACCGTCCTCGCCGACGAGCAGGTCGAGGGCGACGACGAGCTGTGCTGGCGCTGTGACACCCCCGTCGAGACCCGCGAGCTGGACCAGTGGTTCCTGAAGATCACCGAGTACGCCGACGAGCTGCTGGAGGCCATCGACGAGCTGGAAGGGTGGCCCGACTCCGTCCGCCAGATGCAGCGCAACTGGATCGGTCGCCAGTACGGGAGCGAGGTCGACTTCGAAATCGAAGGACACGGGACCGTCACCGCGTTCACGACCCGGATCGACACGATCCACGGCGCGACGTTCTTCGCCATCGCGCCCGACCACCCGATCGCCCGGGAGCTGGCGGAAACGGACGACGCGGTCCACGAGTTCGTCCACCACGAGGCCGACCCGGACGGCGACGAGCCGAACGGCGTCGAGACCGGCCTCACCGCGACGAACCCCGTTACGGGCGAGGAGATCCCCGTCTACGTCGCGGACTTCGTCCTCTCGGACGTGGGGACGGGCGCGCTGATGGCGGTCCCCGCCCACGACGAGCGCGACCACGCGTTCGCGACGAAGAAGGGCGTCGAGATCCGGCCCGTGATCGCGCCGGAGCCGGACGACCCGGACGGCGAGACGGTCCCGGACGCCCCCGACGTCGAGGCGGAAGCGTTCACCGACGACGGGGTCGTGATCGACTCCGGCGAGTACACCGGCCTCGACAGCGAGACCGCCCGGGAACGGATTACGGAAGACACCGAGGGCGCGAGCGAGGCGACGCAGTACCGCCTGCGCGACTGGGGGATCTCCCGCCAGCGCTACTGGGGAACGCCGATCCCGATCGTGAACTGCGACGACTGCGGAGCGGTCCCGGTGCCCGACGAGGACTTGCCCGTCGAACTGCCGGAGTTCATCAACACGACCGGCAACCCGCTGGACGCCGCCGACGAGTGGCAGGCGACGACGTGTCCGGAGTGCGGCGCGCCCGCGACCCGGGAGACGGACACGATGGACACGTTCGTCGACTCCTCGTGGTACTTCCTGCGGTACGTCTCGCCGGACCTGGACGAGGCACCCTTCGACCTCGACCGCGCGAACGACTGGATGCCGGTCGACCAGTACGTCGGCGGCATCGAACACGCCGTGATGCACCTGCTGTACTCGCGCTTTTTCACCAAGGTGCTGGCCGACGAGGAGGGCCTCGACCACCGCGAGCCGTTCACGAACCTGCTGGCGCAGGGGATGGTCCAGCTGGAGGGCGAGAAGATGTCGAAGTCGAAGGGGAACGTCGTCTCGCCCCAGCGCATCGTCGACGAGTACGGCGCCGACACCGCGCGGCTGTTCATGATGGAGGCCGCCCAGCCCGAGCGCGACTTCGACTGGTCCGAAGAGGGGGTCAGGTCCACCCACCGGTTCCTGACCCGCCTCAGCGACCTCGTCGAGGCGTACGCGGCGGGCGACGTGACGCTCGCCGGCGGCGGCACCGGCGCCGACCCCGTCGACCGCGGTGAGATCGACGACTACGTCGCCGACGAGATCGACGCCGCGGTCGCCATCGCCGGCGCGGAGTACGACGACCTGACGTTCAACGTCGCGCTCCGCGAGGCGCAGGACCTCGTGGGGACGCTCCGGAGCTACCGCGAGTACGCCGACCCGCACCCGGCCGTCTTCGAGCGCGGGCTCGACGTCGCGGTCCGACTGCTCGCGCCGGTCGCGCCCCACCTCGGCGAGGAGCTGTGGGAGACGCTCGGTCGGGAGGGGTTCGTCGCCGAGGCCGAGTGGCCGACCGCGAGCGTCGACCGCGACACCGTCGAGCGCCGGCGCCGGCTGGTGACCAACACCCGCGAGGACGTGCGCGACATAATCGACGTCGCCGGGATCGAGGACCCGGAGCGGATCGACGTGGTCGTCGCGCCCGACTGGAAGTACGACGCCCTGGCGATCGCGATCGACAGCGACGCCGACAACCTGATCTCGGAGCTGATGGCCGAGAGCCACATCCGCGATCAGGGGGACGCCGCCGCCTCGTACGGGCAGGACCTCCAGGCGAACCGCGAGGCGTTACGGGAGACGCTCGGCGGCGACGCCGAGTACGACGCCCTGCGCGCCGCCGCGTGGCTGATCGAGCGGGAGTTCGACGCGCCGGTCCACGTCGAGCGCGCCGCCGACGCCGACGAGGACGTGGTCCGCAAGGCGGAGCCGGGCCGCCCCGCCATCGACATCGTCGAGTAGCGGCCGACTCCTGCGATGAGCTCGGCGGGCTCTGCCGCCCCCGGAAACGCTTAGTCGCCGGCGCGGTCCCTTCCCGTATGGACGACCCGTACGCGCCCGCCCGCGAAGCTCTCGCCGGCGACGGGCTCGGTGACGGTTCCACGGCCGAGAGCGAGGCGGCCGACCCCGCGGTCCTCGCCGCGCGGCTCGACGACGCCGACCCGCTCTCTTCGTTCGCGGACCGATATCACGTTCCGGACGACGCCCTCTACATGGACGGCAACTCGCTCGGGCCCGCGAGCGACGCCGCGCTCGCGAGCCTCGACCGCGTGGTCGACGAGTGGCGCGACCTGCTCATCTCGGGGTGGACCGACGCCGACCCGCCGTGGTTCGATGTCGGCGAACGGCTCGGCGACGCGCTCGCGCCGCTGGTCGGCGCCGGCCCCGAGGAAGTGGTCGTCGGCAACTCGATCACGGTGAACATCCACACGCTCGTCGGCACCTTCCTCGACGAACTGCTGGCCGGGAACGGCCCCGAACACGAGGGATTCAGGGCGGCCGATGGAGACTGGAACACAGCCACGGACCCCGCCGTCCTCGTCAACGAGCTCGACTTCCCCTCCGACCACTACGCGATCCGAGCGCAGCTCCGACAGCGGGGGATCGACCCCGACGGGAAGCTCCGGGTCGTGCCGAGCCGCGACGGGCGGACGATCGACTCTCGCGACGTCGAGGCCGCGCTGGAAGCGCACGACGACGTTGGAATCGTCTTCATGCCGACCGCGCTGTACCGCTCCGGCCAGCTGTTCGACGTCGAGCGGATCGCGGCGGCCGCCCACGAAGCGGGGGCGTACGCCGGCTTCGATGCGGCGCACTCCGCGGGGGCCGTGCCCCACGAGTTCGACGACGCGGGCGTCGATTTCGCTGTCTGGTGCACGTACAAGTACCTCAACGCCGGCCCCGGGTCGATCGGCGCGCTGTTCGTCGCGGAGCGTCACCACGGGCTCACGCCCGCGCTGGCGGGGTGGTGGGGCCACGAGAAGGAGACCCAGTTCGAGATGAACATGACGTACACCCCGGCCGACTCCGCGGGCGCGTGGCAGATCGGCACCCCGCCGCTGCTCTCGGCCGCGCCGCTGGAGGGATCCGTGGAGCTCCTGCGCGAGGCCGGTATCGAGCGCCTGCGGGAGAAGTCGCTCGCGCTGACCGACTTCCTGATCGCCCTCGTCGACGACCGCCTCCCCGAGGTGTCGGTCGGGACGCCCCGCGACCACGAGGCCCGCGGCGGCCACGTCGCACTCGAACACTCCGACGCCGAGCGTCTGAGCGCGGCGCTCAAAGACCGCGGCGTCGTCGTCGACTTCCGCCCGCCGAACGTGGTGCGCGTCTGTCCCGCCGCGCCGTACACCTCGTTCGCCGACGTGCTCGAAGTCGTCGACGAGATCGAAGCGATTCTCGACAGCGGCGCGCACGAGAAGTACGCGACGAGCGAGGGCGGCGTGACCTAGCGGGCGCGGAACGTGGGAGTCCGCGGCCGGGGTCGACTGACGAGAGGGTTCTGCCGTTGACATCCGCAGTATTATCAGTCGAGGTGGCGTAGATAGTATAAGAGAGCCAATGGGAGGAGAGTCACACACAGCCGACAGAGCTGGTCGGCCCGGGACGGACGGTGACCGGGTGACCAACGCCTACGAGGCGATGTTCCGAGCGGCGGACGACGCGATGTTTCTCCTTGACGTGGTGCGAAGGGACGGCGAATACGAGTTCACGTTCAAGCAGAACAACACCGCGTACCAGCAACAGACCGGGCTGACCGAGGACGCGATATTCGGGCAGACGCCGCGGGAGCTCCTCGGGGACGAACAGGGGATCGCGGTCGAAGCGAACTACCGCCGGTGCGTCGAGGAGGGGACGACGATCGAGTACGAAGAGCGGCTCGATTTCCCGGCCGGGACAACGGACTGGCAGACGAAGCTGACGCCGGTCACGGAGGACGGAACGGTGACGCAGATCATCGGCGTCGCTCGCGACATCACGGAGCAGAAGGAACGCGAGCGGGAACACCGGCGGACGTACCGTCGGTTCCAGACGGTGTTAGAGACGATGTCCGCGGCGGTGTTCCTGAAAGACACCGACGGGCGGTACCTCCTAATGAACCAGGCGTGCCGCGACGTGTTCGACATCGACGAGGACCCCGTCGGAATGACCGACGAGGACCTCTTTCCGGAGGCCGTCGCGGCGCAGGCCCGAGCGGACGACCGCAGAGTGATCGAAGGCGGTGAGCAGATCGAGATCGAGGAGACGGTTCCGACGCCCGCCGGGGAGAGCGTTCGACTGACGCGGAAGTCTCCCGTATACGATGAGGAGGGATCGATCCGGGGAGTGTGTGGGGTTTCGACCGACATCACCGAACAGAGAGAGCGGGAGCGAACCCTCCAGCAGATCAAAGACCGACTCAAACTCGCGGTCGAGGGCGCGCAGATCGGCGTCTGGGACTGGGACATGACCACCGACGAGGTCGAGTTCAACGATCAGTGGGCGGAGATGCTGGGTCACTCGTCCGACGAGATCGAGCCGCACCTCGTCGCGTGGGAACGCCGTGTCCATCCCGACGACCTCGCAGCGGTCGAAGACGCCCTGTCTGAACACATGGCGGGCGAGACGGAGTACTACGACACGGAACACCGGATGCGAACCGCGGCGGACGAGTGGAAGTGGATCCGCGACGTCGGAAGGGTCGTCGAGCGCGACGACGACGGGGAGCCAGTTCGGGCCGTCGGAATCCACCTCGACATCGACGACCAGAAGCGGCGAGAGGCGGAGCTGGAGCGCACGCAAGCCCTCATCGAGCGCACCCAAGAGAGCGCGTCGATCGGTTGGTGGGAGGTCGACCTGGTCAACGAGTCGCTCACGTGGAGCGACGAGGTGTACCGGATCCACGAGGTGCCGGCCGACGAGACGGTGGAACTAGAAGACGGAATAGAGTTCTATCACCCGGACGACCGGGACGCGATCGAACGGGCGTTCGAGCGGCTGACGGAGGAGGGCGAGTCGTACGACCTCGAACTGCGGATCGTCACGGCGACCGGACGAACCCGGTGGGTCAGGGCGGTCGGCGATCCGCAGTTCGACGACGCGGGGGAGGTCGTCGGCGCGCTCGGACTGTTTCAAGACATCACCGAGCGGAAGCGGTACGAGATGGCCCTTGAGTCGACGCGCGAGGAGCTACGGACAGTCATCGACCTCGTGCCGGACCTGGTGTTCGTGAAGAACCGCGATGGCGAGTATCTCCTGGCGAACGAGGCGACGGCCGCGGCGTACGGACTGACGCCGGACGAGGTCGAGGGGAAGTCCGAAGGCGAGATCATCCCGGACGCCGACGACTCCGCGGCGTTCCGGCAGGACGACTTGGAGGTGATCGAGTCCGGGGAACCGAAGAACGTCGGCGAGGAGACGTTGACGACGGCGGACGGCGAAACGCGCATCCTCCAGACGGTGAAGATCCCCTACAGGGTGCCGGAAACGGGTGAAGACGCCGTTCTGGGATACGCCCGCGACGTCACCGACCTCAAGCGGTACGAGCAGACGCTCGAAGAGCAGCGAGACACCCTCATGCTGCTCAACCAAGTCGTGCGCCACGACATCCGGAATCAGCTGATGGTCGTCACGTCGTACACCGAACTGCTCGAGGACTCGCTACCGGACGACCAGAGCCGGACGTACGCGCGGACGGTCATCGGGGCGGCGAAGCAGGCGGCCGACATCACGGAGACTGCCAGGGACGTCACCGACGTGTTGCTACAGGTCGGAACCGACCAAGAGCCGGTCGATCTCCGCACCGAACTCAACCAGCAGATCGAACGGATCCGATCCGAGAAAGACCGCGCGACGGTCACGGTGAACGGATCGATCCCGGACATGACGGTGTTGGCTGACGGCCTGCTGGAGGCGGTGTTCCGGAACCTGCTGACGAACGCGGTCGTCCACAACGACAAGCAGGTGGCCGAGATCACGGTTTCGACCAGTTTGTCGGAGGACGCGGTGTGCGTCTCGGTCGCCGACAACGGGCCCGGAATCCCGGACGATCACAAAGAGCAGATCTTTCAGGAGGGCGAGAAGGGACTGGAGAGCGGCGGAACCGGGATCGGCCTGTACCTCGTCAAGACGCTCGTCAACAGGTACGACGGCGACGTGTGGATCGAGGACAACGAGCCGACGGGGAGCGTGTTCGTCGTCAAGCTGCCGCTCGCCGAGTGATCGGCGAGCGACCCCTCCGGCGACGGCAGCGCTCGGCCGCGCGGTCAACCGTCTGAATCTCGTGGAGCGACGGGCTTAATCGCCCGAGCGCCCAACAATAGACGATCACAGCATGGCGGAACCCTCGGGGATGGACGCGTTCGCGCACCTCGGGAGCGAGGTCCGCGAGGCGCTCTCGGACCGGGGGTTCACCACGCCCACCGAGCCCCAGCGCGAGGCGATCCCGCCCCTCGCCGAGGGGAAGAACGCCCTCGTCTTGGCCCCGACCGGCACCGGGAAGACGGAGACCGCGATGTTACCCGTCTTCGACGCGCTCGTCGACGCCCGGAACTCGCCGGGCGACCCGCCCCGCGAGGGGATCTCCGCCCTGTACATCACCCCCCTCCGCGCGCTCAACCGCGACATGATGGACCGGCTGGAGTGGTGGGGCGAGACCCTCGGCGTCGAGGTCGCGGTGCGCCACGGCGACACCACGCAGTACGAGCGGTCGAAGCAGGCCGACGACCCGCCCGACGTGCTCATCACGACGCCGGAAAGCCTCCAGGCGATCCTCACCGGCTCGAAGATGCGCGTCGCCCTCGAAGGCGTGGCGCACGTCGTAATCGACGAGGTCCACGAGCTGGCCGCGGCGAAGCGCGGCGCCCAGCTCACGGTCGGCATGGAGCGGCTCCGCCGCGTGGCGGGCCCGTTCCAGCGCGTCGGCCTCTCCGCGACGGTCGGCGACCCCGAGGAGGTCGGGAAGTTCCTCGTCGGAACGGGGAAACGCGACCCCGACCGCGAGGGCGACCGCGCGTTCGAGACGGTCGAGGTCGCGGCCGGGACGCGGACGGACGTGCGCGTCCGCGACCCCGAGATCACCGACCGCGACGCGACGCTCGCGGGCGAGCTCGCGGTCGACGAGACGACCGCGAGCCACGTGCGAACGATCCGGGAGATCGTCGCGGACAACGAGTCGACGCTGATCTTCGTCAACACGCGACAGACCGCGGAGGCGCTCGGCTCGCGGTTCAAAACGCTCGCGGAGAAGGAGCGAGATAAGGGCACGGAGGACCCTACCGAGATCGAGCTCCACCACGGCTCGCTCTCGAAGGAGGTCCGGATCGACGTGGAGGACCGGTTCAAGTCGGGCGAGCTCGACGGGCTCGTCTGCACCTCCTCGATGGAGCTCGGGATCGACGTGGGCCGCGTCGACCACGTGGTCCAGTACGGGAGCCCGCGCGAGGTCGCCCGCCTGCTCCAGCGCGTCGGGCGCGCGGGCCACCGCCGCGACCTCGTCTCCGAGGGGACCGTCGTGACGCAGGGGGGCGACGACACGCTCGAAGCGATGGCCATCGCGCGGCGGGCGGGCGAGGAGCTCGTCGAGCCGGCGAACATCCACCACGGCAGCCTCGACACGGTCGCGAACCAGATCGTCGGGCTGGTGATGGACGAGGGCGACGTTCACGCGCGCGAGGCGTACGAGACGGTCACGAACGCCTACCCGTTCAGGGACCTCTCGGAGCCGGAGTTCCAGGAGGTCGTCCGCGAGCTGGACGGGAACCGCCTGCTGTGGCTCGACGAGGAGACGGACACCCTCGAGAAGTCGGGGGGCACCTGGCAGTACTTCTACGCGAACCTCTCGATGATCCCCGACGAGGCCACCTACGAGGTGTACGACATGTCCTCGCGGCGGGGCATCGGGACCTTAGACGAGCAGTTCGTCGTCAACTTCGCCGGGCCGGGCGAGACGTTCGTCCAGCGCGGCGATATGTGGAAGATCACGGAGATCGACGAGGAGGAGGAGCGCGTGAACGTGACGCCGATCCCCGACCCGACCGGCGAGGTGCCCTCGTGGGTCGGCCAGGAGATCCCCGTCCCGAAGCCGGTCGCCGAGGAGGTCGGTCGAATACGCGGCGAGGCCGCAGCTGCCCTGAACGCCGGCTCCACGCCCGAGGCGGTCGCGGTCGACCTCGCGGAGCGGTACCCGACCGACCGAGAGACCGTCGCGGCGGCCCTGAAACCGGTCGTCGACCACGTCGAGGCCGGTCACCCGATCCCCACGGACGAGCGGATCGTGATCGAGGGCAGCGCGCGCACCGTCGCGGTCAACGCCGCGTTCGGCCACGAGGTCAACGAGACGCTCGCGCGCCTGCTCGCGGCCTTGGTCGGCCAGCGCGCCGGCTCGTCGGTGGGAATGGACGTCGACCCCTACCGGATCGAGTTCGAGGTGCCTCACGACGCCGGAGTCGGGGACTTCCGGGAGGTGTTGGAGACCACCGACCCCGAGCGGTTGGAGGCGTACCTCGAACTCGCCGTCAGGAACTCGGACGCGCTGAAGTTCACGCTCGCGCAGGTCGCCGCGAAGTTCGGCGCGGTCAAGCGGTACAAGGAGGGGCGAGGGAAGTTCGGCGGCGACCGCCTGCTCGCGGCGCTCGAGGACACCCCAGTCTACGACGAGGCGCTCCGCGAGGTGTTCCACGCCGACCTCGCGGTGCCGGAGACGGCCGACCTGCTCGCGGGGATTCAGGATGACTCGCTCGACCTCGCGATCGCCCGCGAGCGCACCCCGCTCGGCACCGCGGGCCGCTCCGCCGGCACGGAGTTCCTCGTGCCCGACAACGCCGACGCCGACGTGATCCAGACCGTCAAAGAGCGCATCCGGGACGACCGGGTGATACTCTTCTGTCTCCACTGCGCGGACTGGAAGCAGACGACGAAGGTCCGGCGCGTCCGCGACCAACCCGAGTGCCCGGAGTGCGGCTCCACCCGGATCGCGGCGCTCAACCCGTGGGACGACGAGACGGTCGCCGCGGTGCGCGCGGCCGAGAAGGACGACGAGCAGGAGCACCGCACCGAGCGGGCCCACCGCGCCGCGAGCCTCGTCCAGACGCACGGGAAGCGGGCGGTGATCGCCTTAGCCGCCCGCGGCGTCGGCCCCCACAACGCCGCCCGGATCATCAACAAGCTCCGCGAGGACGAAGACGAGTTCTACCGCGACGTGCTCCGTCAGGAGCGCGAGTACGCGCGCACGCAGTCGTTCTGGGACTAGCTCGGCTCCTCGCCGCTGTCCGGCGGCGGTCCGCCGGACTCCCGTGTTTAAGTATCGGACGACCGATCGGGGAACATGGACCTCTCCGCCGCCGTCACGGCCGCGACAGCGACCCTCCGCCGACGCCCCGCAGACGTCCTCCCCTTTTACCTCCTCGGCACCGCGGTGCCGGTGATCGCCCGGCTCGGAACGTTCGCCGCGCTCGCCGGGATCTACCTCCACCTCGAACTGACCGGTCGGCTCGCGGCGGCTCGCGACGCGCTGGGCGGGATCGAACCGCCGCCGGAGACCCAGGATCCGGCGGCGCTCCGGGCGTGGGCGGAGGGATTGACCCCCGCGTTCGAACCGCTGTTGACGCCCACCGTCGCGGTCCTGTTCGCCGCCGGCGTGCTCGTCACGGTCGTCCTCGCCGTGGTCGCGTACACCGTCATCTCGGCCGGTCAGCTCTCGGCCGTCGCCGCGAGCCTCCGCGACGAGCGCGGACTCGTCGGGGGGATCGCCGGCGCACGATCACGCTGGCTGACGTTCCTCGGGCTGTACGTCGCCGAGCTGCTCCTCTGGATCGGCGTGATCGCGCTCGGGTCGCTCGCGGTCGGCGCGGCGTTCCTCGCGAACCCGTTCCTCGGGGCCGCGGTCGCGGTCGCCGCCCTCCTCGTCGGCTTCGTCGCCCTCGCGCTCGTCCGGATCCTCTTCGCGTTCGCGCCGGTGGCCGTCGTCGTCGACGACGCCGGCGTGGTCGGGGGCGTCGAGGGGGCGGGCGGCTTCGTGCGCTCGAACCCCGTCGACGCCGCGGCCTACCTCGTGGTCGCGATCGGCGCGCTGATCGCCGTCGCGTCGGTCGCTTCCGGCGTCGCGTTCCTCGGCGGCGGCGCCGTGGTCGCGCTCGCCAGCGCGGTCGTCGTCGCGCCCGCGCTCGACCTCTTGAAGACCGCCCTGTACGGGGACTACCGCGGGACGGTCGACCCCGTCTCGGCGCCCGAGGCGGGCGTCAGAGCCCAGCTCGGCGGGGGGCTCCGGCGCGGGTGGCGCGAACTGACCGGGTTCGTGCGGTCGACGCCGGGCCACCACGCGCTCGCGATCGCGGTAGCGGTCGGATTCGGCGCGGTCGGCTGGACGGCCGCGGCCCCCTTCGCCGGGGCGGTCCCGACCTCGATCGAGGCGAGACTGGTCGGTCACGTTCCGCCCGTCGCGGCGCTGACGTTCTTCGGGAACAACTGGGGGGTCGCGATCGCGACCGCCTTCTCCGGTGTCGGACTCGCCGTCCCCGCGCTCTCGTCGCTCGCGTTCAACGGTCTCGCGCTCGGCGCCACCGCCGCCCTCGAGGAGAACCTCCTCGCGCTCGTCGCGTTCGTTGTCCCCCACGGGATCTTCGAGATCCCCGCGATCGTCGTCTCCGGCGCGCTCGGGATCCGCCTCGGCGCCGTCTCGTGGCGGGCGTTCCGCGGCCGCGCGAGCCGAGAGCGGTTCGCCGACGCCTTGGCGACAGCCTTCTGGGTGACCGTCGGGATCGGAATCGTACTCGGCGTCGCCGCCGTCATCGAGGGGTTCGTCAGCCCGTACTACTGGCGGCCGTTCCTGTGAGCGACGCCGACCGCCGACCCGCCCTCCACGGCGCCGGAGCGGGGCGCTGACGCCGCCCGCACGCTTATTACCGCGCGGTCGAAGCGACGGTATGCAGCCGCTCGTCGCCGTCATCCTCGTCGGCGTCCCGCTCGCGTGGCTCGTCGGCTTCGCCGCCTACGCGTACGTCGACGCGCCCAAGTACGGCATGAACCCGCGCAAGTGGGCCCTCATCGCGTTCGTCGTCCCGCTGTTCGGCTTCCTCGCGTACGTCTTCGAGCGCGACGAACTCGACTACGACCCCGAGGAGGACCCGTACGCCGGCGGCGACGACGGCCGCACCGGCGGCTTCGCCGTCCACGAGTCGCGCCAAGGCGAGAAACGCCTCGGCCCGGCCGGGACGGAAGCAGACGACGGCGACGACGAAGACGACGAGTGGAACGACCCGGACGGCGTCGACCTCTGACAGCGCGACCAGGACAGATCCCGGTCAGCACCGAGACAGCGGCGACCGATGTGATATTTAAATATCCGAGAGCGGGTGGCGTCGATGTTTATAAACAACAGTGCGGTCGGCGCGTGCCTCCGAGCGCCCAACGGGCGCGAGGAGCACGCGCGAGGGAGTCGGGCGGCCGGAGCGAAGCGGAGGCCTGCCGACGAGGCTGGGGAGGCGTGAGGTGCGGTTGCTGTGCGGGGCGGGACTCAAAGGGGCAGTCGCGAGGACGAAGCACGGCGACGGAAGTAGCGTGGCGCTACGCGCCACGGAAAGCCGGCGGCTCCGCCGCCGGCGACACCGCAGCGAGTGAGCGGAGCGAACGAGCGAGGAGCGCAACGAGTGTGCGCCGTCCTCGCGGCCGGGGCTTTGGAGCTGTTCGCCGCCGATCCGCTGTCGCTTATTTATAAACGACCACCGTCAACGGCGACTTTATCGAAAACCGATCCGCTCTAAATCGCGTCGCGGAGCGCCGCCCGCCGACGGTCGAGGTCGAACGCGGCCTCGGGCGCGTCGAGCCGGTCGAAGAAGGCGAACGCGTCGGCACCCGCCCCCTCAGCGTGGCCGATCAGCGCCTCGATCGACGCCCGATTCAGCGCGAACGACTCCAGCTTCCCGCAGCAGAGCGCCAGCGCGACGCCCGCCTCGCCGGACGGGAACGCGGGGTCGACCGCTGAGAAGTCGGGATCCGCGGGCACTCCGTCCGCGATCTCCGCCTCGGCCGCCGCGCCTTCGACGCCCGCCTCCGCGGCCGCGACGACCCGCAGACACCGAGTACAGATCGCGGCCGCGTCGGCCGGGGCGTGCTCACGGAGCGTCGGCGGCACGGCGAACGCGATCGCGTCGGCGTCGCAGTGTGGACAGGACACGCTCGTCGCTACAAGCGGGTCCGAGTAAAAGTCGACGGCGGAGAGAGAAGCGGCGACCGACGCGGGAGCGGTGATGGCGGTTCGGGAGCCGACGCGCGACGGGCTATCGGTCGGGGAGCCGTCAGTCGGCGGGCTCGGGCTCTTCGGTCTCCGCGGCCGCGACCGCGGCGTCCTCTTCGGCCTCTTCCTTCTCCTCCTCCTCTTTTTTCGCTTTGATCTTCTTCATGCGGAAGATCTCCTCGCGCTCCTGCTCTTCGAGCTTCTGCTCGATGTACTCCTGGTTCTCGTACAGGGTCGGGAGCAGCGTGAACTCCAGGGCGTTCACGCGGCGCTTCGTGGTCTCGATCTCCGTGAGCATCTTCTTCATCGCCGTCTCGACCTCGGCGGCGAGGATGATCGACTCGAGCAGCTGCTCGTAGGCGTCGGCGGCCTCGTCGATCCGCGCCGAGGAGCCGAGCAGCCCGTAGCCGCGCTCGTCGAGGCTCTTTTGTACCTTCGAGGACTCGATCTGCGGGACCACGACGCCCATGATGTTCTTCGACTGGGTCGTGATCTCGGGGTGTTCTTTCAGCGCCGCGGCCGCGCCGCGGACGGCGACGTCGCCCTCCATCGCCCGGGCCATGTCGATCTTGCGCTGGGCCGTCTCGTAGTTCTCGGAGACCTCGGACCGGACGTCCTGCGCCTGGTCGAGGATGTCCATGAACTCCATGATGAGCCCGTCGCGCTTCTGTTCGAGCGTGTCGTGACCGCGCTCGGAGAGCTCGATGCGGTCCTCGATCGCCATCAGGTTCTTGCGCGTCGGTTTGACATCTTTGGCCATCTTGGGGAGAGGTTCCGCTCCGAGGCGGTTAATTCTTTTCAGACGCGGCGGGTCGGCGGGCCGGCGTGCGCGTCGTCGGCGGCGACGCCGCCGCTCAGGGGTAACGTACGACTGCGCGGCGAAAAGTGAGCCGAGACGTTAGTCGGCCGCTTCGACGACTTCGCGCTCGGCGTCGTCCTCGCGGTAGTGCTCCTCGATGAACTCCTCGTCGATCCGGTTGAGGGCGTCCTTCGGCAGCATCGAGAGGAGGTCCCAGCCGATCTCCAGCGTCTCCTCGATGTCGCGGTTCGTCTCGAAGCCCTGGTCGATGAACTCCGACTCGAACGCGTCCGCGAAGTCGAGGTACTGGTTGTCGAGCTCGGAGAGCGCCTCCCGACCGACGATGTTCACGAGGTCGCGGAGGTCCTCGCCCTCCGCGTACGCCGCGAACATCTGGTCTTTCACGTCCGCGTGGTCGGCGCGGGTGAGCCCCTCGCCGATCCCGTCGTCCATCAGCCGCGACAGGCTGGGGAGGACGTTGATCGGCGGCTGGAGGCCCTGGCTGTTGAGGTCGGGGTCGACGTAGATCTGCCCCTCCGTGATGTACCCGGTCAGGTCCGGGATCGGGTGGGTGTCGTCGTCGCCCGGCATCGTGAGGATCGGGATCTGGGTGACGGAGCCGTCGCGGCCCTTGATCCGGCCGGCGCGCTCGTACAGCTGCGCCAGGTCGGTGTACATGTACCCGGGGTAGCCGCGTCGGCCCGGCACCTCCTCGCGGGCCGCGCCGATCTCGCGGAGCGCCTCGCAGTAGTTGGTCATGTCCGTCAGGATGACGAGGACGTGGTAGTCCTTCTCGAAGGCGAGGTACTCGGCCGTCGTCAGGACCATCCGCGGCGTGACCGTCCGCTCGACGGCGGGGTCGTCCGCGAGGTTCATGAAGACGACGGAGCGCTCCAGGGCACCGGTTCGCTCGAAGTCCTGCATGAACTCGTTGGCCTCCTCCTGGGTGATCCCCATCGCGCCGAAGATGACGGCGAACTCGGAGCCGTCCTCGTCGTCGCCCTCCTCCTCTTCGGGCACGCTGGCCTGTCGCGCGATCTGCATCGCCAGTTCGCTGTGCGGCTGGCCCGAACTGGAGAAGATCGGAAGCTTCTGGCCCCGGACGAGCGTGTTCATCCCGTCGATCGCGGAGACGCCCGTCTCGATGAACTCCTCGGGGTACTCCCGGGAGTACGGGTTGATCGCCGCGCCGACGATGTCCTGGCGCTCCTCGGGCACGATCTCCGGACCGTCGTCGATCGGGCGGCCGGAACCGTCGAGCACCCGCCCGAGGAGGTCCTCGGTGACGGGCATCTTCATCGTCTCGCCCAGGAAGCGGACGGACGCGTCTCTGTCGATGCCTGAGGTGCCCTCGAAGACCTGGATGGCGACCACGTCCTCCGAGGATTCGAGCACCTGTCCGCGCAGCGTCTCGCCCTGTGCCGTCTCGATCTCGACGATCTCGTCGTAGCCGATCGCCTCGTCGACCTCGGCGTACACGAGGGGACCGCTGATCTCGGTGATGGTTTGATACTCTTTCATGGTCAGTAGAGGCTCCGGAGCTCCTCGCTGATCTCGGCTTTGAGATCCTCGACGTACTCCTCGTAGTCCTCTTGGACGCCGATACGGTTAATCCGCGGGGCCGACTCGATGTCGATGATCTCCTCGACCGGGACGCCGGCGTCGAGCGCGTCGAACGCCTCGTCGTTGAACGTCTGGATCGTCGTCAGCATGAGGTACGTCTTCTCCGGCGGACAGAACGTGTCGACCGGGTGGAACGCGTTCTGCTGGAGGTACGCCTCGCGAAGGTAGCGCGCGACCTCCAGGGTGAGCTGCTGGTCGTCGGGCAGGGCGTCCTTCCCGACGAGCTGAACGATCTCCTGGAGCTCCGTCTCCTCGTCGAGCACGTCGACCGCCCACTGGCGTCGCTCGGCCCAGTCGTCGGCGACCTCCTCTTCGAACCAGGGGTCGAGCTGGTCCTTGTACAGCGAGTAGGACTCGTTCCAGTTGATCGACGGGAAGTGACGGCGCTCCGCCAGGTCCGCGTCGAGCGCCCAGAACGTCTTCACGATCCGCAGCGTGTTCTGGGTGACCGGCTCGGAGAAGTCGCCGCCGGGCGGCGAGACCGCGCCGATCGCCGAGACGGAGCCCTCCGTCCCGTTGATGTTCTCGAAGTAGCCGGCGCGCTCGTAGAACTGCGCCAGGCGGGCGGCGAGGTACGCGGGGTACCCCTCCTCGCCGGGCATCTCCTCCAGCCGGGAGGAGATCTCGCGCATCGCCTCCGCCCACCGCGAGGTGGAGTCGGCCATCAGCGCCACGTCGTACCCCATGTCGCGGTAGTACTCGGCGATCGTGATCCCGGTGTAGATACAGGACTCGCGCGCCGCGACGGGCATGTTCGAGGTGTTCGCGATGAGCGAGGTGCGGGCCATCAGCGGGTTGCCGTTGGCCGGGTCCTCCAGCTCGGGGAAATCCTCGATGACCTCCGTCATCTCGTTGCCGCGCTCGCCGCAGCCGACGTAGACGATGATGTCCGCGTCGGCGTACTTCGCGAGCTGGTGCTGGGTGACCGTCTTCCCGGAGCCGAACGGCCCGGGGATCGCGGCCGTCCCGCCCTTCGCGATGGGGAACAGGCCGTCGAGGATGCGCTGGCCGGACACCAGCGGCGTCCGTGGCGTCTTCTTGTCGTTCGCGGGACGGGCCTCGCGCACCGGCCACTCCTGGTGCATCGAGACCGCCTCGCCGTTGTCGAGCTCGACGACCGTCTCAGTGACGTCGAAGCTGCCGGCCTCGGCGGCGACGACCTCGCCGCCCTCGTAGTCCGGCGGCACCATGACCTTGTGGTCGATGGTGACCGTCTCCTCGACGACGCCAACGATGTCGCCGGGCTCGACGACGTCGCCTTCCTCGACCGCGGGCTCGAACTCCCACTCCTCCTCGAGGTCGATGCCGGGCGCGTCGACCCCGCGGTCGAGGTACGGACTACCCATCTTGCCCTCCAGCACGTCCAGGGGGCGCTGAACGCCGTCGTAGATGGCGTCCAGCATCCCCGGGCCGAGGTCGACCGACAGCGGCTCGCCCGTGTTCTCGACGGGTTCGCCGGGGCCGACGCCGGAGGTCTCCTCGTACACCTGAACGGTCGTGAGGTCGCCCTCGATCTCGATCACTTCCCCCATGAGCCCTTCGTCGCCGACGTAGACGACGTCGTTCATGCGGGCGTTGAGATCGCGGGCGGTCACGACCGGACCGCTCACGCTCTGAATGACACCGCTGTCTGTCGCGGCGTCGGTTGTGTCTGCTTTGCTCATATTAGTCGTCTTCCTCCATCAAGTCGATGCCGATGGCGCGTTTGATCTGGTCGCGCAGCCCGCCGCTGCCGGCGCCGGAGCCGCCGAGCGTCACGAGGACCGGCTCGATGCTCCCCTCGACCGCCTCGCGGGTCCCCCGCGAGAGGTGGTCGAGGTCGTCGTCGTGCATCACGATGATGCCGACGCCATCGTCGTCGAGCGTCCGCTCGACGGCGTCGTCGAGCTTCTCGTCCTTCTCGTCGTCCGGCACGTTCTCGAACGCCCGGACGCCGGCGAGGCGGAATCCGGTCGTGAACTCCGGGCTGCCGACGACCGCTATCTCCTGGCTCATGTTATCACCAGCTCCGATTCGATCTCGTCCGGCGAGAGGCCGGCCTCCTTTCCGCGGGCGATCGCTCGGATGTTCTCCGTCTCGCGCTCCTTCGCGAGGATGTAGGAGATCACCGGGGTGACCGACACCGGGTGGATCGTGCCGAGCCGGTCGCCGTACGCCAACAGCGCGCCGTCGATCGCGTGTTCGAACGCGATGAGGCTGTCCGCCGCCTCGAGCTCGCGCAGCGCGGGCCCGAGCTCCTCGCCGTACTGGCTGTCGCCGATGTACTCGACCAGCTCGTCGAGGTTCTGCGCCAGCCGCGCGAGCGACGAGCGAGTGAACAGGTCGCCCCCCTCGATGAAGTACGCCGCGGGGTCGATATCGGCGCCCGAGCGGGCGAGCCGGAGCGCGTTCGTCGCGTTCCGGAAGTCGACCTCTGCCCTGAGGAACGCCTCGTACTGCCGGGTCGGCTCGTCGCCGCCGAGCCCGGAGAGGAGCCGCTCGTAGAACGCGCGGTCGACCGCGTTCTCCAGCGGCACCAGCACGCCCGTCTCCTCGAACTCGGCGTACGCCTCCCGCAGCGGCTCCCCGTAGATCGTGTCTTCGAGGACCTCGATCACGCCGTCGATCGAGTCCGCCTCCAGCAGCCGCCGGATCCGGCGGTCGTCGAACTCGCCGGCGCGGATCAGGTCGGCCTCGACGGCCGACTGGTCCGCGTCGGTGTAGACGCCGCGGATGACCGTCTTCACGTTCCATGCGTCGAATTTCCGGAGGTACCGGGCGATCAGGTCGTACAGCGTCCCCTCGCTCCAGTCGAGGATGTCGTCGAACTGCTCGGCGAGGTTCCGGTTCAGCGCGTACTCGATCAGGTCGACGCCGCCGTGGCGACTCCCCAAGGCGTTGATCTCCTCGCCGTAGCTCGACTCCTCCATGAACCGGGCGATCTCCGCCGGCCCCATCCGGGTGAGCTTGCGGTACTCCTCGTCCCCGTAGAGGCTGCCGCGGCGGGCACGAACCCGCGCGACGACGTACTCGGGGTTCGAGCTGCCGGCGGCGCTCATTGGTCGAACAGCCGCTCCGAGATGTTCTTCAACTCGTCGTCCCAGACGGACTCCAGGACCGAGTCGAACGTGTTGTTCACGCGAACGCGGGAGGTGTCGCTCTCGGCGACGACGCCGCCGAGACAGTCGACTTCGCCGTCGACCTCGGCGTTGCGGTCCGCGACGAGCTCTTCGAGCAGCTCGACGTCCTCGGCGCGGGTGTAGACGGCGACGTCCTCGTCGTCGTCGAACTCCGCGAGGCTCGCGTCGAGCAGGGCCTCGGTGAGCTCGCGGCGGTCGTCGCCCTCGAGGCCGGCGATCGCCGCCTCGACCTCGTCGCGAACGTCCTCCAAGACGTCGCGGCGAGCGCCGAGCCGCTCCTGTTTGGCCTCGAGCTTCGCCGAGGAGAGCGTCTGTTCGCGCTCCTGGTCGATCTGACGCTCGACCTCGGCGAGCCGCTCCTCGCGGATGCGCTCCGCGTCGGCCTCCGCCTCGGCGACGATCTCGTCGGCCTCCGCCTCGGCCTGTTCGCGGATCTCCTCCGCACGCGCGCGGGCCTCATCTTCGACGTCCTCAACGACGGTTTCCAAACTCATTGGTTGAAAAACGCTGGAGAGTTACCCGACGATGAAGACGACGACGAGCGCGAGGATGACGATCGTCTCGGGAAGGACCGTCAGGATGAGCCCGTTCACGAAGAGGTCGTCGTCCTCCGCCATCGCGCCGACGGCGGCCGACCCGATACCGCGCTCCGCGTAGCCGGCGCCCAGCGCTGCCAGGCCGACGGCGAGCGCCGCCGCGGCACTGGGGTTAGTCAGCGTTCCACCGGTCGACAGTACGAGGTTCCCGAGTTCGTTGGTAGCTTCAAACATTGGTAGTAGTTGCTGTTGCTCGTCTCCGAACGGTTGCTATTTGCCCCTAGAGGAGTCATAAAGCTTCCCAAAACGACCGAACGGATTCGGGGAAAACGAGGCGGAAAGCGGGGGCTACTGCGGTCGAAAACCCGACGGCGGTGCCGGGTCCGAGCGCGGGGGAACGCGACGGGACCGAACGGTGGCCGGCGGTCGGTCCGGCCGTCAGTCCTCGCGGGTGTACTTCCGGTCGCGGCCGAACGGCAGGTACGCCCGCCCGCCGCCCTCGTAGAAGTTCCCGAAGAACTCCACGTACTCGAGGCGGACGGCCTGGATACCGGCGGACGTGACGCCGAGCAGCAGGACGACGAGGTGGCCGACGACCGCGACGAGAATCCCGGCCACGAGGGCGACGACCCCGACGAGGCCGATGGAGGCGGGATCGAACGCGGTGGTGATCCCCGCGAAGACCAGCTCCTCGCTCGGCGTCTCCTGAACGTGAGCGAGGTGCTCCGCGGAGAAGATGAAGTGGAAGCTCCCCTGGCCGCCGTCGTCGATGTACGCGCCGAAGGCGAGCAGGTTGACCGCGAGCGCCATCCCGCCCTTCGCGAGCAGGACGGCCATGAGCCGGGCGTACGAGATGACGTTGACGACGGGCGAGAGGAACTCGGCCAGCTCCGGCGGTTCACCGATTCCCAGCAGGACGATCCCGAGGGCGGCCGCCGCGGCGCCGGCGATGCCGACGACGACCGGGAACCCGCTGAACGAGACCGCGCCGAAGGTGAGGACCGAGACCGCGTCGAACAGGAAGTCGGGCTTCGGACCGGGAACGTGCTGGCTGAAAATCCAGATCCACGCGCCGTTGAGGATCAGCAGCCACGATCCCCCCTCGTAGATCGCGTGTTTGAGGTCGTGCTGCTGGTGGGTGCGCACGAACGAGAGGACGTGTCCGATATTGAGGTGAACGATGCCGAACACGACGCTCACGACCAGGAACGAGAGGCCCCAGTCGAGGTCGGCGGGCGAGAGGCCCTTCCCCTCGACCGGCCAGTGGATCCCGAGCAGCTGGTAGGCGTGGTAGCCGAACAGGTCGATGCCGTAGTAGATCCCGAACAGTATCGTGAATCCGCCGGCCCACATCGCGACGGCGCCGAGTTCGCGGAACGAGCCGTCGTACTTGGTGTACATGAAGTAGCCGACCGCGGCGTACAGCGCGCCGTACCCGACGTCACCGATCATGAACCCGAACATCGCCGGGAACGTCAGGAAGACCAGAAGCGTCGGGTCGAACTCCGAGTACCTCGGCCGCCCGAACGCCTGAACGAGCAGTTCGAACGGTCCCGCGGCGCCGCCGTTGTCCTGAACGACCGGCGGGTCGTCGGAACCGTGCGCCGCGTGGCCGCCGTCGGTGGCCGCCTCGCGCTCCGCGGTCGCGTCCTCGGCGTCTGCGGCGGGAGAGTCGGACGCCTCCGCCCCGCCGGTCTCGTCGTCGACCGGCTCGGCGTGGTGGTCGCCGTCGGCGGTGAAGGAGGCGCGTTCGAGCTCCTCGACCTCGACGTGATCGCCCACCGCGTCGACGACGGCCGCCTCGAAGTCGGGGTACGTCTCGGTCGGCACCCACCCCTCGGCGACGAAGGCGTTCTCCGTCGTCGCGAAGGAGAGCGGCGCCTCCTTCTTTTCGGCCTCGATGGTGAGCTGCTCTTCGGCGCGCAACAGGAAGCCGGCGGCCTCCTCTTTCACCGAGTCGAGCTCGCTTTCGACGGCGTCGAGCTCGTCGCGGAGGTCGGCCTGCTCGGCCTCCAGCTCCGCGACGTACTCCTCGGGGCTCGCGTCCGCGTCGGGGACGTCGAGCAGCGCGATGTCGACGCCGACGAGCGCGTCCTGAACGACGCCCTCGGCGTCCGGGTCGGTCGGTCGCGCGACGATGGCGACCACGTCGCCGCCGGCGAAGACGTCGAAGGCGCCTATCGTTTCGGCGTCTTCGAGCGCCGCCTCGACGGCGCTGACCTTCGCCTCGCCGACGACGACCTCGACCGAGTCGTAGCCGCGCAGGTACTCCAGGTCGATCCCGAGCTCGGCGAACGGCTCCATCCGGTCGATCTCCTCCTGCCGGTCGCGGATCGCGGCCTGGAGCTCGTCGCGCTCGTCGTTGAGCTCGTTGACTCGCTCGCGGACGCGGTCGAGCTCGGCCTCGAGTTCGTCGTCGTCGAGCGACCGAGCGACGTCGGCGTCGTCGGCCTCGACGTCGAGGATGCTCTCGAGCGACCGGACCGTCACGAGCCGCTCGTTGACGGTCTCGGCGCCCTCGAGCGAGGTCCCGGGCTCGAACCCCTCGTACCGGTCGTCGTAGTCGGTGACGTGTAGGGAGTGGTGGGCGTACGCCGCCTCGATGACGTCGTCGATGACGCGCTTCGATCCCGTCACCGACACCCGGCTCATCCGCTCAGGCCTGAGCATCCACCGCCTCCTCGGCCTGTTGGTTCACCGCTTCCTCGAACCGTTCGACGGCGTAGTCGACGGCCGAGTCCACGCGCTCGCGGGCCTCGCGTTCGAGCTCGTCGCGGTCGTTACGCCCCGATTCGAGGATCTCCTCGCGCCGCTCTTCGATCTCCTCGCGGGCCGCTTCGAGCCGCTCTTGGGCCTCGGCCTCCGCCTCCTCCTCGGCCTCGGCGCGGATCTCGTCCGCGCGCTCTCGAGCCTCGGCGAGGCGCTCGTCGGCGTCCGACTCCGCCGTCGCGATGATCTCGTCCGCCTCCCGTTCGGCCTGCTTGATCGAGTTGAGCACCTCTGGTCTCGCCATGCTACTAATCGCCTGAAACTCCACAAGCGACGTATAAGGTGTTTGCGAAAGCCCGCGGGGTTTCGCGGAGATACCGGGGCGATTCCGGACGGATCTCGTCCGGAACGCGTCCGACCCGGCGGTCGGATCCGGTCGCCGCCGCCTACATTTAAGTAGCAGTCGCCGGACCCTCACCGTATGGCAACGGTGTATGCGGTCGCGTCGGCGAAAGGTGGCGTCGGGAAGACCACCACGACCGCGGCGCTGGCGACGGTTCTGGCGGAGTCGGGCGCCGACGTCGTCGCGATAGACGCCGACCTCGGCATGGCGAACCTCGCGGGCGTCGTCGGGGTGACCCCCGGCGAGACCACCCTCCACGACGTCCTCACCGGCGAGGCAGACCCGGAGGACGCGGTCCGCGAGGGGGCGTCCGGCCTCCGGGTCGTCCCGGGGGCGGCCGACCTCGACGCGTACGCGGCCGCGGACCCGTCCGGGCTCCGCCGGGTCGTCGAGGCGTTCGGTGACGCCGACTTCGTGTTCGTCGACGCGGGCGCCGGCCTCTCCCACGACTCGACGATGCCGCTCGCGGTCGCCGACGAGACGCTGCTCGTCTCGACGCCGGAGCGGAGCGCCCTCGGCGACACCGAAAAGACCCGACAGCTGACCGAGCGCCTCGGCGGGACCGTCGCGGGCGCCGCGATCACGCGCGTGACCGACGACGCCGACGAGGTCGTCACGGCGCTGCTCGACGCCCCGATCCTCGGCCGGATCCCCGACGACGAGGCCGTGCCCCGGGCCGCGGCGGCGAACCGACCCCTGCTGGCCGTCGCGCCCGACGCGCCGGCGACGCGGGCGTATCGCGACCTCGCCCGGGCCCTGACGGGAACCGGTATCGACGGCACCGGGCTCAACGAACCCGCGGCCGACGCCGCGGGCGGTGCCGGAGACGGGGGCGACGGAGACGACGACGGCGAGGCCGAACCGGAAGCGACCGACGACGAGGCGGGGGAGGGCGAACGAGCGGACGCGGACGAGCTGGAGGCCGACGACGAACGCACCACCGACGAAAGCGACGGCGAGGCGGCCTCCGAGGACGGCGAGGCCGCCTCCGAGGACGACGAGATAATCGTCGCGGACCCCGACGCGACCGGGGTGACGGAGCCGGGCGACGGCGAGGACATCATCGTCGCGAGCGAGAGCGAACCGACCGACGATGACACGGACGAGGACGCGGACGGAGGTCCCGCCGCCGACGGCGACGAGACGGCGAGCGAATCGGCCGCGGCGACCGCCGGTGAGGGCGACGAGGACGCAGCCGAGAGCGACGCAGCGGAGGGCGACGAGGACGCAGCCGAGAGCGACGCGGAGGAGAGCGACGCGGAACCGGCCCCGATTCCCGATGCGGACGAGACCGCGCGGACGGCGACCGGCGAGACCGGGTCCGGCGACGACGTCGAGGACGAGTTGGCCGGCAGCATCCCGTTCCGCGACGACGACACCGGGACGATGAACACCGTGCTGTCCGACGAGGACCGGGAAGACGAGGGGAACGACGGATCCGAGTCGTCCCCGGACGCCGACGACGCGGACCGAACCGATCCCGAGCCCTCCGAAGCGGCCGACCCCCGGAGCGACGAGGAGGAACAGGAGAAGAGCGGGGGGTTCTTCAGCCGGCTCTTCGGTCGGTAGGGAGCGGCGAGGCCGCGACTCGTCGAGCGGGTAGCCGGCGCAGCGGGAATCGGTCGGACCGCGGCGACGCCGTCAGGCCTCCGAGGGAACGCGGGCGCGGTCGCGGATCAGCTCGCGGATCTCCTCGGGGTCGGTGACGGACGCGAGCTCCTCGCAGGAGACCAGAGCGGTGCCGTCGACGGACTCGCGCTTCTCGTCCTCCTCGGTGAAGTACACCGACCGGGTCTGTGCCACCTCGCCGATGGAGGACATGATCCGGGCGCGCTTCTCGGCCGCGGCGGTGAACGCCGAGTGGCCGGTGAGCACGCGCGTCGCGGGGCTGTCCTCGTCCTCTGAGACGGCCTTGAACGGCGCGCGGGCGGTCGGGTGGACGGTGAAGCCGGCGCTCGTGAGCACGCCCAGGACGTGTTCGTCGTCGGGGTCGGCCGCGGGCGCCGAGGGCGTCGGCTCCGCGTCTCGGACGTCGTCCGCGCCCTCAAGCACGTCGACCGGGCTGGAGAACGGCTGGTCGAACAGGTCCTCCAGCTGGATCGCCACCTCGATGGAGGCGTTCATCCCGTCCTCGTACTTCGAGACGGTGCGCCTGGAGACGCCCAGCTCGTTCGCGAGGCGGCCGAGCGACCAGCCGCGCTCCTCGCGCTCGTCGGCCAGCAGGTCGCCGTCGAGGCTGACGTACAGCCCGCCGGGCGCCGCGTAGATGAGCGGGGGCATCCCCTCGACGAACAGGTCGTAGGCGGTGTCGGGGTTGATCACCGGCACGCCGTGCCTGAAGTAGACGACGCCCGGCTTCAGCTCCTCGTCGCGGGTTCGGATCCCGATCACCATCGGCGTTCCCCTGAGGTACTCGCCGAGCCGGCGCATCTCCGCGCCGGTCTCCGCGTCGAGCGCGTCGACGTTACCGAGGATCTTCAAGAGGAGGAGGTCTTCGTCGCGGCGGGCCGCCACGTCGAAGCTCTTGGGCCGGACCGCACACCGGTCGCTGACGAGGAACCCCGCGTCCTCCAGCATCGCGGTGACGTTCCCGATGAGCGCAGTCCGGGACATAGCCGAAACAAGCGGCTCGGCGTATATATGCGTTGTGTCGTTCCCCTCCCGACGAAACTGCCGCCCGCCTGCGATTTTCCGCGTTCGGCACGGGAAACGGTTAAATACTCGACCGGGGCCGAGAGCGCCTTCGCGGTCGGCGGACACCTCCCGGCCGCCCTCGAAAGGGGCTTGACCCGCCGCCACGAACCGCGTCGCATGCCGATCGTCGCCGTCGACGACACCGACTCCCGCGAGCGCGGGATGTGCACGACGTACGTCGCGACGCGGATCGCGGAGCGGCTCGCGGACGACGGGGGCCGAGTCCGCCGACGGCTGCTCGTGCGCCTGAACCCGGCCGTGAAGCACAAGACGCGCGGGAACGCCGCGGTCGCGCTCCACGTCTCCGGCGTCGACGCGGAGCGGGCCGCGACCCTCGCAGTCGAGACGGTCGAGGAGTTCGCCGCGGCCGCTGACCCCCGGACCTCCCCCGGCATCGTCGTCGCCGACCGCGACGTCGACGGCGACCCCTTCGACCCGACCGGGGAGCCGATCTCGGAGGCGGTCGCCGGATTCGCGCACCGCGCGCTCCGCGAGCGGCTCTCCGTCGCCGAGGCGGTCGACCTCGCCGACGAACACGGGTTCCGACACGCCGCGGTCGGCTCGGCGGGCGGGGCGGGCGAGGTGGATGCTGGGGCGGGCGAGAGGGACGATGCCGAGGCGGAGGCCGTCGCGGGACGGGGGCGGATCGGCGCGCTCGCGGCGGTCGGCGCGCCGGCGGCGTTCGACGACTGGACGTTCGAGCGGATCGCCTACCGCGAGCTCGACCGCTGCGGGACGCCCCGCGAGGTCGACGTCGAGAGCGTCTTCGCCGCCGCCGAGGAGGGGTACCCGACGGTCTGGGACACCGTCGACCGCGAGACCGGCGCCGCCGTCTGCGTCCCCAACGCCCCCGGGCCGATCCTCTACGGTATCCGGGGCGACGATGCGACCGCGTGTCGCGAGGTCGCGGCCGATATCGACGGCGAAACGGTCGACCGCGCCGCGACGTTCCTGACGAACCAGGGCACCGATGCCCACCTCGCGCCCGGGCGAATCGGGGGCCTCCGCGACGGCGCTGGCTACCGCGTCGCGGGCGTGGTGGCGAGCGCGCCGGAGACGAAACAAGGGGGGCACGTCCACGTCGACGTCGCGGCCGCGACGGGCGAAGGCGGTCCGGCCGCGGACCGCGACACCCTCCGCGCCGTCGCGTTCGCGCCCACGGGGCGGTTCCGCGACCGGGTGCGCGCGCTCCGGCCGGGCGACCGCGTCACCCTCTGCGGCGAACACGAGGTGCGAGAACACGAAGTGCGAGACGACGCGGACGGGCCCGAGAGCACGCTTAAGCTGGAGAAGTTCGCCGTCCGCGAGCTCGTCCGAACGGCGCCCGCGGTGCCGACGTGTCCCGACTGCGGGCGGTCGATGTCCTCGGCGGGGAGCGGGCAGGGGTACCGGTGTCGCGACTGCGGCACGAGCGCGCCGGGGAAGGTCGCGGAACCGATCGAGCGCGACCTCGAGGTCGGCTGGTACGAGGTGCCGCCGAGCGCGCGCCGCCACGTCGCGAAGCCCCTCGTCCGCGGCGGGTTCGACGCGCCGACGCACCCGGAGCGGTGACGCGGACCCGCCCGGAGCGATAACGCCCGCCCGGAGCGATGAAGTGGTCGCCGCCCGAGCGGCCGGACGTGACCGGAATCGTCTTCCACGCGACGGAGCGGCGCGACGCGGTCGTCGAGTTCTACCGCGAGCGGCTGAACGCGACCGTGCGGCTCGAACAGCCCGACTGCACGATCTTAGAGTTCGACGGGTTCCTGTTCGGGTTTTGCGAGCGTGAGGAGGCCGACGACTGCGGGATACTCACCTTCGTCTACCCGGACCGAGAGGGGGTCGACGCCGCCGCCGGTCGGCTGGGCGACGCGGTCGTGACGGAGCCGCGGGAGAACGAGACGTACGACATATACCAGTGTTTCGCCGAGGATCCGGAAGGGCGGACCGTCGAGTGTCAGGTCTTCCTTAACGACGCGGTCGACATCGAGTAGCCGCGCGTGCTACTCGTCGAGGGCGCGGGCCTCGCGCCACTCGGTCGCCCGCGCCTCGGCCGCGTCTCGGTCGTCGAACCGCACGCGCTCGTAGGCCGACTCGTCGGCCGCCTGCTCCATCACGTCGAGGCGGACGACGAAGCCGCCCGCCGCGCGCTCGCGGAGCCTGACGGTCGCGTACCCGTCCGACCGCTCCCACTCGGTGACCGTGCCGTCGTCGCGCTCCAGCGACCAGCTCATACCCGGGCGGACGCGCCCCGCGGCTAAAGCGGTGCGGTTCCGAGGCCGCGGCGCGGCGCCGAGTTCGGCGAGGCGGGTCGCGGCCGAGTCAGTCGCCCGCCGGCGACCGCTCGGCGCTCGACGACCGCTCCGGGGCCGGCGTGGCGGCGTACCCGCACACCGGGCAGACGACGTAGCCGAGCGAGTCGTACGGCACCGAGGTCGAGGGGGCGCGCACGTCGCAGTCGGGGCAGTCGAACGTCGCGGCGTTCTCGGTCGACATACTGTCTCGGAGCGACCGATCCGCCCTAGTTATGCGCCGCTTGCGGCCACGTCAACGCCATCCTACTTATATATCGAGACCGAATTCCGGCGCGTGACCGACGACGCACACGCGGGAGGGCCGGCGAAGGGGGCGGCGGAGGAGAGGGAGCCGACTCGACCGTCCGAGCGGCGACGCGAGCGGGCCGCGCAACGGCTGGACGAGGTCGACGCGGCGGGCCTGGTCGCGTTCCCGAGCCGCAACCTCCAGTACCTCACCGGCTTCGCGGAGGAGCCCGGCGAGCGGCACTTCTTCCTCGTCGTGCCGGCCGCGAGCGCGGCCGACCCCGAGCCGGCGCTGCTGGTGCCCGCGCTGTACGAGACGCAGGTCCGGGAGGCGACGGGCGTCGCGGAGGTGCGGACGTGGAGCGACGGCGACGACCCGGTCGCGGCGACGCGCGACCTGCTCGCGGACCGGGGGCTCGACGCCGGGCGGCTGCTCGTCGACGACACGATGTGGGCGCGGTTCACGCAGGACCTCCGCGCGGCGGCGCCCGACGCGACGTGGGGGCTCGCGAGCGAGGCGCTCGCCGGCCTCCGGGTCCGGAAGGACGAGGCCGAACTGGCGGCGCTGCGCGAGGCGGCCGCGGTCGCGGACGCGGTCGTCGGCGACCTCCGCGCGCTGGGCGCCGACGCCGTCGGCATGACCGAGGCCGCCCTGGCCGACCGGATCGCGGAGCGACTGACCGAGCGCGGCGGGCGCGGCGTCAGCTTCGAGACGGTCGTCGCGGCCGGCGAGAACGGCGCGAAGCCCCACCACGGGCACGCCGACCGCGAGATCCGGGCTGGCGAGCCGGTCGTCCTCGACTTCGGGACGCGCGTCGACGGCTACCCCTCCGACCAGACGCGGACGCTCGTCTTCGGCGGCGAGCCGAGCGAGGCGTACGCGGAGGTCCACGAGGTCGTGCGCGAGGCGCAGGCGGCCGGCGTGGAGGCGGTCGAGCCCGGGGTCCCCGCGTCGGCCGTCGACCGCGCCGCGCGCGACGTGATCGAGGCGGCGGGGCACGGGGACGCGTTCGTCCACCGGACCGGCCACGGCGTGGGGCTGGACGTCCACGAGGAGCCCTACCTCGTCGCCGGGAACGACCGCCCGCTGGAACCGGGAATGGTGTGTTCCGTCGAGCCCGGAATCTACCTCGACGGGCGCTTCGGCTGTCGGATCGAGGACCTCGTGGTCGTCACCGAGGACGGCTGCGAGCGGCTGAACCGGACCGACCGCGGATGGGAGTGACGGGAGATAGGCGAAGCGGTTCGCGACGGAGTCGAGTCGGCGGAAAGCGCGGAGACCGGCGTGTCGGCGTTCGACACGCGAGTGCGGGAGTCGTGTGCCTGCGCCCCCAACCGGAAATTACGCCCGGATAATATAACAGTATTACCGGATTATTTCGGGTGTGTTCTCGGTGTCGGACCGAGCCGGCGGCGGCCTCGCGGCTGCGCCCCCGCGGACCCCCGAACGGCATCGAAACCATTAGTGTCGCCCGAGCGGAACCGCGGGGCATGAGCGACACCGATTCGGACGAGGCGGACGAGGAGGCCGAAGCGGAGCCGGCCGTCGAGCTCGGGGACGGGCCGGACGTGGCCGGCGAGCCCGTCGCCCGCGTCGCGTCGCGGCTCACCTGGCCCGCGACGCGCAGCGACGTCCGCGAACAGGAGGGCGACGCCGAACTCCGGACGCCCGACGGCGCGCGCACGCTCGACGACGTGCTCGCGGAGAGCGAGGTCCCCCTCTTCGAGAGCCGGAGCGAGTTCGTTCAGGCGGTCGAGGATGTCGTCGGCCGCGGCCCGGTCGCGACCGAGTAGGCGTCGAGCGCGACGGCACTACCGAGATCCAGGAGCCGAGACGACGAGAGACGGTTACGATGGCGGTCGGCGCGCGCCTGCGAGCGGTCGCCCTCCGGCGACCGCGAGCCAGCGCGTGCGAGGGAGTCGGGCGACCGTCGCTCCGCTCCGGTCGCCCGACGAGGCTGGGGAGGCGTGAGGTGCGGGGCCGTGCGGGGCGGAACTCAGAGGCGCTTTGACGGCGTTCGCCGCCGATCCGTTGACCACCGTTTGTAACCGAGTGACCGGACCGCTGCCGGTGTTGGCCATCGACACGCCGACGACTGCGTATGGATAAACGACCCCGCCACCGAACTCCTACCCGCCCGCCCCGCTGCCGTCCGCTCCGCCACGATCCAGCCACGAGGTCGCGATCGACTCGAACGGCGCGGAGTAGCCCATCAGCGTCGTCCCCAGGACCGCCATCACGAGGACGTAGCCGACCGCGAACGCGTTGATCGTCCCCGCGAGCGCCGGATCGAACGAGCCCGCCTCCGCGCCGGTGACCGCGACCGTCGCGATGATCAGCGAGAACTCGCCGCGCGTGGTCATGCCGAGGCCGACCCGCGTCGACCGCCGGACGTCGAGGTCGAACGCCCGCCCCGCGAGGTAGCCGGTGACGACCTTCGTCGGCGTGGTCACGACCACGGCGAGCGCGACGAACACCGCGACGTCCGCGAACAGCGCGGGGTCCGTGACGAGCCCGATCCAGAAGAAGAACACCGCGGCGAAGAGGTCGCGGACCGGCTCCAGGATCGTCTCGATCGCGTGGGCCCGGTCCGTCGCGGAGAACGCCATTCCCACGAAGAAGGCCGCGACCGCCTCGCTGACGCCGAGCGCGAGCGCCGCGCCGGCGACGAACACGACCGCCGCCACGGCGCGCAGCGCCACGAACTCCCGGTTGTCCGTCGCGACGAGCCGGTCGAAGAGCGGGGCGCCGAACCGGACGACGCCGAGCAGGCCGACGATGAATCCGACCGCGATGCCCACGTCGGTCGCGGCCGCGGCGACGTCGCCGCCGCCGAGCACCAAGGCGGACGCGACCGCGAGGTAGACGGCGATGAACAGGTCCTCGTACACCAGGGTCCCGAGCAGCGGCTCCGCCTCGTCGTTGGCGATCCAGCCGAGGTCGATGAGGGACTTCGTGATCACCGCCGACGAGGAGATGTAGACGATCCCGGCGACCAGGAACGCCGGGAGGAACGCGTCGAAGACGAGCCAGCCGAGGACGAGTCCGACCCCGAAGTTGGCCAGGTCGATCGTTCCCGCGGTCCCGATCGGGCGCCACCGACCGAGCAGTCGGTCGAGGTTGAACTCCAGGCCGAGGAAGAAGAGGAGGAAGACGATCCCGAGCTCCGCGCCGAGCGCGATGAACTCCGTCTCGGGGACGTAGACGGTGCCGACGGCGGGAAGGGCGACCCGTCCGAGGACGAACTCCCCGACCAGCATCCCGACGAGGATGTACGCGGGGATCACGGACTGCCCGAGGCGGTTCGCGAGCCAGCCGGCGACCGCGACCGCGGCGAACATGACGCCGACGTCGAGCAGCGCCACTACCGGTCACCTCCGGGAGGGCGGACCGTAACGCCGAAACCGGCGGCGCCGTGCCGGCCTGTCATTCGGTGAGTATCGCTTCGAACGCCGCGCAGTTCTCGCGGGTGCCGACTCCGATGAGGGTGTCGCCCTCGCGGAGGGTGGTCTCGGCGCCCGGGCTGTCGAGCACCTCGTCGCCGCGCTGGATGGCGACGACGGCGAGCCCGGTCCGGTTGCCGATGTCGGCGCTCTCGAGCGTCTCGCCGACGAGCGGCGACCCGGGCGGGAGTTCGTACCACTCCAACAGGACGCCGCCCGGCAGCGTCGTCTCCTGCGTCTCCGGCTCGACCGGCTGGAAGTACGCCCCCTCGATGATCGAGCCGATGGTCCGGGCGAGGTCGTCGGAGAACTCGAACGCCCTCTCGGAGTCGGCGTCCGGATCGGTCCGCCGGAACACCTCTCGCTTGCCGGTGTTGTGGATGACGACGATCATCTCCTCGCCGCCGCCCAGTTCGATCTCGAACTTCTTGCCGACCCCCGGGAGGTCGGACTCGGTGACCGTCATACCGAGACCAGAGAGCCCACGGTAATATGTCTACACCTCTCGCCGGCGGACCCGCGTCAGCGGTCGGCGGGTCCCGTCAGCCGAGCGTCGGCCGCGCACCAAACGCTAAGTGGGGCGAGAGAAAGTGGATCGGTATGTGGCGCTCCCGGGGGGGTCGAGACCGGCAAACGGTGGTCTGTATCGCGTGCGGCGACTCGGTGGCACGGGAAGACGCCCGCGAGTACGACAAGGAGGGCGACCGCTGGAGCCGGCGCGACAAGGAGTTCGAGTACCTCTGTACCGACTGCGACGACGAGATATCGCACCAGCCCCGCGACGGGCTCGAATCGCTGATTCGCTCCATCGAGGCGGACGGACTCACCACCGAGGAGTTCCTCGACCGCTACGCGGACGCGGTCGCGGGCGACGCGGACGACCGGACCGACGAGGCCGACACCCGAGGGCGGTCGGACCGGAAACGCTCCGACCGCGACCGCTCCGACCGCGACCGCTCCGACCGCGACCGCTCCGACCGCGACCGCTCCGACCGCGACCGATAATGCTACCCGTCGGGGACCGGTACCCCGGCTCGTACGCATGAACGCCCTCCACGCGGTAGCCGCGGCTTCCGGCCCCGTTTCGACCGCTATCGACGCCGCCGACCCCGTTCCGACGGCCATCGGCGTCGGCGCACTGGCCCTCGGACTCGTGTTCCTCGCGCGCGGTGCGAGCGGTACCGTCGACGCGGTCGGCGTCCTCCGAGCGACGACGACGGGTCCGGCCGGGCTCGACGGCGACGAGCGAGCGGTGCGGATCACGGGACGAGCCGCCGCGATCGACGACGAGACGCTTCCCGCACCGTTCGGCGGCGATCCCGCCCTCTGCGTCGACTACGACGTCTCGGAGTTCCGCAGCCAGGGAGAGGGGCAGTCGTGGGTCACGATCGACGGGGGTGAGGCCGGCGTCCCGTTCCGCGTCGACGACGGCGGGACCGGGATCCGAGTCGACCCCGCGGCGGCGGCGTTCTCGCTCGACGTCGACGAGAAGATCAAGGTCGACGCCGACGAGGAGCCGCCGGAGCGCGTCCGAGGGTTCGTCGACGCGGTCGACGAGGTCGACGCCACGGAGACGGGGTACGAGGTGGGACCGGTCACGATCGGCGACGACCCCCGACGCCGGTACCTCCAGCGGACGCTCCGGCCGGGCGACGAGGTGACCGTCGTCGGTGACGCCGAGGCGTTCCCGGACGCGCCCGTCGGGGAGGTGAAATCGCGGATCGCGGACGGGTCGCCGTTCGTCGTCGCGGACGCGACCCCGCGGCGGACCGCGCTCCGACTGGTCGGCGCGTCGGCGGTTCCGATCGGCGGCGGCGCGGTCATGCTCGTCGTCGCGGCGGTGGCGCTGTCGCCGGTGGTCGCGGCGCTCGTCTGAGGTTCGATACGGGGTTCGTCCCGCCCGACAGGCCTTTCTAACGGACCCGCGTTGGTGGAGGTATGTCAGACGACGAGCCGAAGCCCGGGTCCGCCGAGGACCAGGGCCCCGTGACGATCACGCCGGCGCTCGCGGACCGACTCGCCGAGAAGCGCGAGGAGCTGTTCGAGGAGTTCGAGATCCGCGACGAGTTCCCGAGCGAGGTGCTCCGCGAAGCGGAGGCCCGGACCGAGGGCGTCTACGAGGAGATCGAGGCCGAGATCGACGAGCGCGAGGACCTCCGCGACCTCACTACCTGGACCACCGACCCGGTCGACGCGCAGGACTTCGACGACGCCATCTCCATCGAGCGCGAGGAGGGCGCCTACCGGCTGTGGGTCCACATCGCCGACGTGACCCACTACGTCACCCCGGACACCGCGATGTGGGAGGAGGCCGTCGAGCGCGCCAACACCGTCTACCTGCCCGACTACACGATCCACATGCTCCCGCCGGTGCTGGCCGAGACCGTCTGCTCGCTCGTCCCGAACGAGGACCGCCTCGCACACACCGTCGAGATGGAGATCGACGAGGAGACGCTCTCCTTCGAGGACATCGACATCTACAAGTCCGTGATCAACTCCGACGAACGGCTCACCTACTCCGAGTGCGAAGAGCGGCTCGAAGACCCCGATCTGCCGCTTGGCGAGGAGAATCAGCTGGCCTTCGAGCTCGCTGACCGCATGCACGAGCAGCGCAAGGCGGACGGCTCGCTCGTCTTGAACCCGCGCCGCGACCGCGCGCACACCATCATCGAGGAGTCGATGCTGAAGGCGAACAAGGCGGTGACGCACACCCTGATGTGGGACCGCGGCGTCGAGGCGATGTACCGCGTCCACCCGCAGCCCACCCCCGAGCAGTGGAACGAGGCGCTCAAGGAGATCCAGGAGCTCGACGGCGTCTCGATCCCCGGCGACGCGTGGGGCGACGACCCGCGGAAGGCGGTCAACGCCGCCTTAGAGGAGTCGCCAGAGCGCCAGCTCAACAAGATCCAGCGCGCCGTGTTGAAGGTGATGCCGCGCGCGAAGTACATGAACGACCCGTTCGGCGGCCACCACGCGCTCAACTTCGACATCTACGGGCACTTCACCTCGCCCATCCGCCGGCTGTCGGACACGATCAACCACTGGATCGTCCACGAGAACGACGTGCCCGAGACCCTCGTCGAACTCTGCGACCGCGCCAGCGACAAGCAGAAGGACGGCGAGACCGCCGAGCGGCTCTACAAGCAGTTCCTCGAAGAGCAGGGGCTCGACCCGCACGCGGTCAACAACCGCGGCGTCGAGGTCGTCGAGGACTCCGAGGCGGCGAAGCACACGGCGTAGCCTCTCGCGGCCGGGGTCGGGTAGCAGGCCGACCGTGCCGGCCCGCGAGACGCGACGCGCCGAGACATATACACCCGCTCGGCCGCAACGACCGGTATGACCGGCCACGAACACACCGACGCGGACCGACACGGGAAGGGCGCGCTCGAACCTACCGGCGACCCCGAGCGCGACGCGGAGCGCGCGGCGACGCTCGGCGGCTTCACCGGCGCGGTCCTCGGCGCCCGGGGGGGCCCGGTCGGCGCCGGGATCGGCGCGTTCCTCGGCGGGTCGACCGGCTACGCGGTCGGCTACGCCGTCAGCGAACTGGAGTCGGCGGCCGACGAGAGACGTGATTCGGGAGCCACCGACGGGTCAGACGGGTCCGAGCCGGACGGCGCCGAGTCCGACGAGGGGCCCGTGAGGATCGACGTCGAGTCCGAGGGGGACGCCGACGCAGACGACGAGACCGCAGACGACGAAACCGCGGACGACGAAACCGCGGACGACGAGACCGCAGACGACGACGAGACCGCAGACGACGAGTCGTGACCGATCCCGGGGTCGTCGCAGATACCGCCGCCGGATCCGAGCGCCCGCGAACGCCGGGCCGCCGTCGGGTCGAGCGGGGGGCGACGCGGCCGGCGGTCCGCTCAGTCCCGTCGCGTCGCGAACCGCGTGACAGCGGTCGCGGACAGCGAGCCGAGCGCCGCGATACCTGCCAGGACGACGAACAGCTCTCGGGGTCCGGCGCGGGTCAGGACCGTCCCGGCCAGCGTGGAACCGAGCGCGCCGATCCCGAAGATCCCGACGTACGTGTAGCCGAAGGAGAGGCCGCGCGCCTCGCTCGGGGAGTAGGCGGCGACCGTCGCCTGTGAGAGCGGTTGGACCGTGAACAGCGCGACGCCGAGCGCGAGCGACACCGCGACGAACGTCGCGACCGCGTCGGTCGCCGGAATGAAGAGCAGCGCGAGCAGCGACAGAGCGGCCATCACCGCAATGAGGCCCCGCTCCGGCGCCGCGCGGTCGGCGATCCGACCGCCGAGGTACTGTCCGAACACGCCGACCGAGAGGACCGCGACGTACAGGTAGCGGCCCACGTCGAACTGGTCGGCGTACGGGCTGTCGGGGTCGACGAGTCGGAGGTCGACGAGGCCGCCGAGCGCGTCGCCGAGGAGGTCAGGGAGGAACGTGAGGAACGTCCGGTAGTAGAGCCCGCTGAACGTGACGAACGCGAACACGATCAGGAAGCCGCCGGCGAGCAGGGCGCGCGTGTCCGTCGCGATCGACGACAGCGAGACCTCGCCTTTCGTGCCGCCGGACGACGCCCCGCCGTCGGAACTCCCCGCTTCGGCCGAATTCTCCGCGTCGGTCACATTCCCCGCTTCGGCCGAACTCCCCGTTTCGTCGACGGTGACGCCGTACGCGGCGACGACGACCGCGGGCAGCGCGAGCGCCGCAGTCACCAGCCGCCAGTCGAACGCCAGGAGCAGCAGCGCGGTCGCCAGCGGGCCGAGCGCGATCCCGAGGTTCCCGCCGATCCCGTGGTAGCCGAGCGCGGTCCCGCGCCGGTCGATCGACTTCGAGATCAGCGACAGCCCCGCGGGGTGGTAGACGCTGGCGGTGAGCCCCCAGCACGCGACGGCGACGGCGAGGACCGGGAGCGTCGGCGCGACGCTCACGAGGAGGAACGACCCCGCCATCCCCGTGAGACAGGCGAGGATGAGCGGCTTCGACCCGAACCGGTCGACCAGGATGCCGCCCGGGAGCGCGCCGACCCCGAACAGCCCGTAGCCGAGGGTGACGACGACGCCGAGGGCGGCGGCGGTCGTGGAGAACTCCCCGATCCACACCGTCAGCAGAATCGGGATCGACAGCTCGTAGGTGTGGACGAGCCCGTGCGATCCCGCGGTGAACCCGACGATCCGTCGCTCGGCGGCGTCCATGTGAGCCGACGGTTCGGCGGGTCCGCTGATAACCTCCGGGGTAGCCGCCGCGGTTGCCGAGAGTCCGGGGACGATTGCGGGCCGGCGGGGCCACTGCGGGGGAGCCTACAGCGACGACGTGTACAGCAGCAGGCCGACGGCGACGATCGAGACCAGCAGGATCCACCCGACCATGATGGCCCCCATCTGACGGTGCGTGAGGTTCGTGCCCTCGAGTATCTCGGAGACGCCCATACGTCGCCAAACTTACTCGGGGTATATAAGCGGACTGGGTCCGGGAGGTAGCAACGGCAAGCCGGCCGATCGGCCGCTGGTCGTCACGCTGAAGCGCGGTCAGTGAGAAGCGTCGATATTCGATGGACTACCTGGTCTCCGATCTCCACCTCGACCACGGCAACGTCATCGGCTACTGCGATCGACCGTTCGGCTCGGTCGAGGAGATGAACGAGACGCTGGTCGAGCGGTGGAATCGCGTCGTCGATCCGACTGACGAGGTGTTGTACGGTGGCGACCTGACGATCCGGGATTCAGCGGGAGCCCTGTTGGACCGGCTCGACGAACTCGACGGGGAGCTCGTCTTCCTCATCGGGAACCACGACGGGACGATACTGGAGCGGTTAGACGGGGTTCAGTTCGTCGAGGAGTGCCGCTTCGAGCATCGCGGAGTCCCGTTCCACGCCGTCCATGACCCGGCAGACGGGCCGTCGAACCCGAAGGGGTGGACACTCCACGGCCACCACCACAACAATTGGCCGGATCGGTTCTCCTTCATCGACCACGACGCCCGCCGTGTGAACTTTTCCGTCGAACTGCTGGACTACCGTCCGCTGGCGTTCGATAGGCTGGTCGACTACCTGGCCCTCGGTGAGCGGTTCCCGGATCGAACCGCCGCAGAGAACGCGCTGTCGACGCAGAACTCCGCGGGAAGCGGAGTGGACTCGCGGGGGTCCCGCGAGCGAACGGAGTGAGCGAGTGGGACCACGCGAGGGAACGACTGAACGACCGAAGGGAGTGAAGAAGTGGACTCGCGGGGATTTGAACCCCGGGCCTCTTCCTTGCGAAGGAAGCGATCTGCCACTGATCTACGAGCCCTCATCACGAATCAATCCCCGTTCGTATTTGTACCTTACCTTTCGCTGACCGGTGCGGGAGACGCTCACATCCGGGAACCGAACCGGTTCGGGGAGTCACCGGAGACGCCGCGAAGCCGACCGGCACCGACGGGGTTACATATCCAGCGCGGGAACTATCGGCTCCAGCGGTCTCCGGTCGGTTCCGCCGACTGATTAACGTTCCTGAGATGCGTTCCACATTCGTTACCCTTTTGCCCGCTGACGACCGAGCGTATCGTATGTCAGACGCGACGGCGACCGACGCGGCGGCCGACGTGGACCCGGCCGCGCTCGCGGCCCTCAAACACGTCGGGCTGGTCGGCGGCCTCTCCGAGACGAAGGTGTCGTGCGCGGCGCTCGGCGACCGGCTCGACGCCTCCACGCAGACCGCCTCTCGACGCCTCCAGACGCTCGAATCCGCGGGCTACGTCGAGCGCGACGTGGTCAGCGACGGGCAGTGGGTCCGGGTGACGGACGCGGGCGAGGCCGCGCTCCGCGCGGAGTACGCCGACTACCGCCGGCTGTTCGAGTCGGACGTCGAGCTCTCGCTCCGCGGCTCGGTCACCGGCGGGATGGGCGAGGGGCGCCACTACATCACGCTGCCGGGCTACGCCGAGCAGTTCCGCGAGCGGCTGGGCTACGACCCGTTCCCGGGCACGCTCAACGTCGACCTCACCGAGGAGAGCGTCCGCCGGCGCGGCGAGATGGCCGGCATCGACGCCGTCCCCATCGACGCGTGGGAGGGCGAGGACCGCACCTACGGCGCCGCCACCTGCTACGGGGTCACCCTCGTCGCGGACGGCGAGCGCTACGAGGAGGTCCACGCCATCGTCCCCGACCGGACCCACCACGACGACGACCAGCTCGAACTGATCGCGCCGGACCGCCTGCGCGACGCGCTCGACCTCGCGGACGGCGACACCGTGGAGGTGCGCGTCGAGCCGGCGAGCCGCGCGGACGAGCCCGACGCGACCGCCGTGGAGACGGAGGCCGCCTGATGCGCGCCGACGTCGACGCCGACGCGAAGGCGAGTCCGGGCGCCGGCGAGTCGACCGACGCCGCCGAGTCCGCGGACGCGGCCGACCCCGTCGAGCGCGCGCTCGACGCCTTCCGCGCCGGCGACCCCGTCTGCGTCCACGACTTCGCGGACCGCGAGGGCGAGACGGACATCGTCTACCCGGCCGGCGCGGTCGACGAGGCCGCGGTCGCGCACATGCGAAACGACGCGGGCGGGCTGATCTGCGTGGCCGTCAGCGACGCGGTCGGCGACGCGTTCGACCTGCCGTTCCTCGCGGACGCGCTCGACCACCCGGCGGTCGACGACGACCCCGACTACGACGACCGGTCCTCGTTCTCGCTGCCCGTGAACCACCGCGAGACGTTCACCGGGATCACGGACGCGGACCGCGCGAGGACCATCGTGGAGGTGGCGAACGCGGCCGGCCGCGTCCGCGACGACCCGACCGGCTACGGGCCCGAGGACTTCGCGGCGGAGTTCCGCGCGCCCGGTCACGTCCACGTCCTGCGCGGCGACCGCGACGGGCTCGCGGGGCGGACCGGTCACACCGAACTCGGCCTCGCGATGGCCGAGGCCGTGGGCGCCGCGCCCGCCGCCGTGGTCTGCGAGATGCTCGACGACGAGACCGGCGACGCGCTCGCGCCCGCGGACGCCGCCGCCTACGCGGCCCGCCGCGACATTCCCTACGTCGAGGGCGCGGCCCTCGTCGAGGCGCTGAAGTAATCGACTTTTGATGCGGTCGGCGCGCGCCTGCGAGCGGTCGCCCCCGGCGACCGCGAGCCAGCGCGTGCGAGGGAGTCAGTCGCCCGGAGCGAAGCGGAGGGCAACTGACGAGGCTGGGGAGGTATGAGGTGCGGTGCTGTGCTGTGCGGGGTGAGACTCGAAGGGGCAGTCGCGAGGGCGCCGTAGGCGACGCAAGCACCGCAGGAGCGAGTGAAACGAGCGACGAGGAGCGTGGTTCGAGAGAGCGAAGCTCTCTCGTCATCACGAAAGGCGCTCCGCGCCTTTCGAACGACAGCGAGCGTACTGCGCCCTCGCGACTGGGGCTTTGGCGTTGGTCGCCGACAACGTGTAGGAAGCTATTTATAAAATATCAGATGGATCTTCAGCAGTGTTTGCCGGCGATCTGCGGACATCTATTTATAAGTAATCGACCAGAGTCTCGAAATCGGCTACCGCGGTAGCAGCATCGAGTCCAAAACCCCACCCCACGCATCGATCCGACCTCGCTTCCTCGCGACAGCCCCGGCCGCTTGTCACAGTTTTAAGCCCGCCGGCCGCAACTCCCGACCATGGGATTCGACGAGATGGACGTCGACACGATCTGGAAGAACGGGGAGTTCCTCGACTGGGAGGACGCGACGACCCACGTGCTGACCCACGCGCTCCACTACGGGAGCGGCGTGTTCGAGGGCGTCCGCTGTTACGAAACCGAGCGGGGGCCGGCGGTGTTCCGCTGGGACGAGCACCTCGACCGGCTGTTCGACTCCGCGAAGATGTACGACATGGACATCGAACACTCCCGCGAGGAGATCACCGAGGCCACCCTCGAACTCCTCGACCGGCAGGACCTCGACTCCGCGTACATCCGGCCGATCGCCTACTACGGCTACGACTCGCTCGGCGTCTCCCCGAAGGACTGTCCGACCGACCTCGTCCTCGCGGCGTGGCCGTGGGGCGCGTACCTCGGCGAGGAGGCCCTCGAAGACGGCGTCGACGTGATGGTCTCCTCGTGGCGGAAACACGCCTCCTCGCAGGTGCCGACGAACGTGAAGACGACCGGCCTCTACGTCAACTCCATGCTTGCGGGCGAGGAGGCGCGCCGGAACGGCTACGTCGAGGCCGTCGTCCTCAACAAGGAGGGCAACGTCGCGGAGGGGCCGGGCGAGAACATCTTCATGGTCAACGACGGCGAGATATACACCACCGGGCCGGCGCAGTCCATCCTCGAAGGGATCACCCGCGACACCGTGATCGCCCTCGCCGAGGAGCGCGGCTACGAGGTCCACGACGAGGCCGTCATCTCGCGCGGGCAGCTGTACACCGCCGACGAGCTGTTCTTCACCGGCTCCGCGGCCGAGGTCACCCCGATCCGCTCGGTCGACGACACCGAGATCGGCGCCGGCACTCGCGGGCCGGTCACCGAGGAGCTCCAGAGCGCCTTCTTCGACCTGGTCGAGCGCCGGACGGACGACCACGACGAGTGGTTCACCTACCTTTGAAACGACCCGCTACTCGCCCGAACCGCTACTCACCCGACCCGCTTTCCTCGGCAGTCGACCCCGCCGAATCGCCGGCCGTCCCGTCGGTCCGGACGTGTCCGAACCCGCCCGGAGTCCGGCCGCCGTCCCCCTCGTCGGGGTTCTCCTCGTGGACGGGGACCTGGTGTGCCGACTCCGCGAAGCCGGCGGAGAGGACCCGCGTCATCCCCTCCTCGACGGTCTCGCCGGTCTCCTCGATCCGCTCCGGCTCGACCTCGATGACGAAGCCGGTGGTGATGTTCGGGGCGGTCGGCATGAACAGGACGATCTTGCCGTCGCGAGTCTTCTTCCCGGTTCGGAACGCGGTCATGCGGATGCCGGGCCACGTCTCGATGTACACCGGGCTCTGTAGCTCGTCGGTGCCGGAGATCGCCGTCTCGATCGCGAGCTTCGAGGCGTTGTACACCACCCGGAGCGCCGGGATCCGGTTTATCGCGTCGTCCACCGCCGACTCCGCCAGACGACCGAGCGTGGTCCGCATGAAGTACCCGACCGCGAGGACGACGGTCGCGAACACCGCGAACGCGATTATCACCCGGGAAACGGGCTCTAACGGCGCCGGGATGATCTCGGGCTGGAGCCCCTCGATCAGCGGGATCGACGCGATGTACTGGTAGATCCACCGGAGGACTAAGAGGAGGACGAGGAGCGGCGCCAGCACGATGAGCCCGCTGGCGAAGTCGCGTTTCCACGTGGACATCTATCGGATCGGTATGCGTCGGCAATCCTTAAGAGGGCTTTCACGCGCCGGCGGCGAGCCGAGGTCGACGCCGGACGCCGGACGCGGGATCGCCGGCTACTGCCCCAGCACCGCCCGGGCCGCGAACGTCAGGTTCTCCTTGCGCTCGCGGACGCGCCGGTAGAAGTACGAGAGCCACTTGTCGCCGTACGGCGCGTACTGATACACGTCGATCCCCTGCGCGGCGAGGTCGCGCTGGGCGTCCTCGCGGACCCCCATCAGCATCTGGACCTCGTAGTCGGCCCCGTGCTCGCGCGCCAGCCGGTCCGCCAGCGAGATCATCTCGGGGTCGTGGCTGCCGACCGCGATCCCGCGGTCTCGGCGCTCGAAGAGGAGCCGGAGGTCGTCGCGGTACGCCTCGTCGACGCGCGCCTTGTCGGTGTACGCGATCGACGACGGCTCGTCGTACGCGCCCTTCACGAGCCGGATCTTGCCGGGGACGTCGACGAGGCGGTCGAGGTCGTCCGCGGTGCGCCTGAGGTTCGACTGGATACACTGGCCGACGCTCCACGGGTAGTCGGCGGCGATGGACTCGAAGGCGTCGAGGGTGTCGTCGGTCGTGTCCGCGTCCTCCATGTCACACCAGACGAACGCGTCGAGCTCGTCGGCGCGCGCGACGATCTCGCGGTAGTGCTCCGCGAAGAGGTCCGGCGAGACGTCCATCCCGATCTGGGAGGGCTTCACCGAAACGCAGGCGTCGAGGCCGCTGTCGGCGATGTCGTCGAGCAGCTGTAGGTAGGCGTCCGTGTCCGCCCTCGCGTCGCCGGGGTCGTCGTAGTGTTCACCGAGGAGGTTCAGGATGACCGCGACGCCGTCCTCGTTCGCGGCGCGGGCGTGGTCGAGGGCGGACGGGACGCTCTCGCCGGCGACGAACCGCCGAGCGATGGGGGGGATCATGTCGTGACTTCCGGACGGCGCGAACTTTACCTTTGCCGACCCGGCGACGGATCCGGGGTTTATAACATCCCGGGCGTCGCCCGTGAGGACATGATCGGTGCGCTCGTCGCGACGGCGTTCTGGGCGATGCTCCCGGCGTACGTCCCGAACAACGCCGCGGTGTTGGCCGGCGGCGGTCGCCCCATCGACGGCGGGCGCGAGTGGCGCGGCGCGCGGCTGCTCGGCGACGGGAAGACGTGGCGCGGCACCGCCGTCGGGACGCTCGTCGGCGTCTGCCTCGCGCTCGGACTCAACGCCCTCTCACCCCCCGCGAGCGCCGCGTTCGGCGTCGAATTCCCGACGTTCGCCCTCCCGGCCGCGTTCGCGCTCGCGTTCGGGGCGATGTGCGGCGACATCGGCGCCTCGTTCCTCAAGCGGCGCTCGGGCCGGGAGCGCGGCGCCGCGTTCCCGGGGCTCGACCAGCTCGACTTCGTCGTCGGCGCGCTCGCGCTCGCCTTCCTCGTCGACACCGACTGGGCGCTCGCGGTGTTCACGCCGCGCGTCCTCGCGGTCGTCCTCGTGATGACCCCCGTCCTCCACGTCGTCACGAACGCCGCGGCGTACGCGCTCGGGCTGAAGAACGAGCCGTGGTGAGCGGAGGCGGACGTTCGCTCCCGGCGAGTGACTCGCAGAGAAGTTGCGTATCAAACTAATTTTTCCTGATGACTGATCGTTCGGTCGCGTAATTCGCAGCTGCGAGAACGAGAGAAAGACATATATGCTGGTGTGGCATGTCATGGCACGCATGTCCAGTAGTGCACCCAGCTCGGACGACGACGTGTTCGACGAGTTCCTCTCCGATCACGGCCACGAGACGGAGATCGTAGGCTGGGAGCGATCCTATAACAAGCTCCAGTGTCCCGAGTGCGGTGCGCTCCACGAGGAAGGGTCCGCGCGGTGTTCCGTCTGCGACTGGCGGCCGAACTGAGGGCGGCGGCGACGCCACGGTCCGCGAATTTTCTTTCCGTCATACTCCCCGGTAGTATTATGTGGAATTACCCGATAGTGACTACCATGCCGACCTGTCAGAACTGCGGCTCGTTCGTCACGACTGATTACGTTCGGGTGTTTACCCCGAACGAGGTCGATCGACCCCGCGTCTGTCCGGCCTGTGAGGACCTCGTCCGCGACGGGGCGGACGTTCGCGAAGCGCGCGCAACGCGGAGCAGCTGAGGAGACGCCCGAGCCGTTACCGAGCGATGAAACGCCGACCCGTCGCGGCCGGACCGGAACCCGTGTCGACGACCACGGAGCCACGGCGTTTAAGGAGAACCGGAATCTGGAGGTAACAATGACCGATACCACGGTGACGCGGCTGTTCGGGGGGCCCGGGAGCGGGAAGACGACCGCGCTCTTGGACCGCGTCGAGGGGATCCTCGAAGCGGAGGACGCGGAGGTCCGCGACGTGCTCGTCGTCTCGTACACGCGCGCGGCCGCAGCGGAGATCCGCGAGCGGCTCGCCGAGCGGCTCGACGTCTCCCCCCGCAGCCTCCAGGGGAACGTGAGCACGATGCACGCGAAGGCGTACGAACTGCTCGACCTCTCTCGGGGCGACGTCGTCGGCGAGGACGACAAGGAGTCGTTCTGCGAGGAGTACGGCATCGAGTTCGAGGACCAGCACGGCGGCGCCGGCCGCCGGACCGCCCGCTCGACGACGATCGGCAACAAGATCATCGCCACCTCCCAGTGGCTCCAGCGGACCGAGCGCGACGTGGGCGACTGGTACGAGGTCCCCTTCCAGTGGGACGTCGAGGAGGTCAGGCTCCCGCCCGAGGAGGACCCGAACGCCCAGGAAGGGAACAAGTACACGCCCACGTGGCCCTCGGACGACGAGCGCATCGACATCCCGGAGACGATCCGGGCGTGGCGCGCGTACAAGGGCGACAACGACCTCGTCGGCTTCGCGGACATGCTCGAACGGGTCGCGCAGCGCTCGCTCGTCCCCAGCGTCGACTACCTGATCATCGACGAGTTCCAGGACATCACGACGCTCCAGTACAACGTCTTCGAGGAGTGGCGCCCGCACATGGAGAAGGTGCTCATCGCCGGCGACGACGACCAGGTCGTCTACGCGTGGCAGGGCGCCGACCCCGACCTCCTCCTGGACACCGAGGTCGACGAGGACGTGGTCCTCCCGAACTCCTACCGGCTCCCCTCCGAGATCCTCAACGTCGTCAACGCCGAGATCCGCCACATCGACAAGCGCCAGGAGAAGGACCTCCACCCGCGCAAGGAGGGCGGCACCGTCGAGGCGATCGAGTCGCCCTCGATGCTCGAACTCGTCCGGAACGTCCGGTACACGGTCGAAGACGACGAGGGCGACATCATGTGTCTGTTCCGCGCCCGCTACCAGATGTTCGACTTCATCGACGAGTTCATCGGCCACGGGATCCCCTTCTCCATGCTCACCGACGGACGGATGTGGACCGATCGCGTCCAGGACTACGTCAGCGCCATCGAGAAGGCCGAGGCCGACGAGCCCGTGACCGGGCTGGAGGCGCGGCGGTTGGCCGACATGCTCCAGGAGTCGGCGTTCGGGACCCACGACCGCGAGGAGTTCTACGACTTCCTCGACGACCGCGAGGAGGCGGCCGACGCCGACGACGTCGCCGACATCGATATCGCGGCCGACACGCTCGACGAGTACATCCCCTTCATGCCGGACACCGCGAGCGCCGACGACATGGTCCGGAAGGTGACGAGCTTCCAGCGCAAGTCGATGGGCGCGTACTTCGAGGGCGACTACCAGGGGACCGATCCCACCCGCGTCCGGGTCGGCACCATCCACTCCGCGAAGGGCCGCGAGGCCGATCACGTGTTCGTCGCGACCGACCTCACCGAGAAGGTGGTCGAGCAGATGGCCGCCTCCATCGACGACCCGACCGACGTCGACGGCGTCGAGGAGTTCACGAAGGCGACGAGCCCCGTCCCCGTCCTCACCGACAACGAGCGCCGCGTCTTCTACGTCGGGATGTCTCGGGCTCGCGAGCGCCTCGTGATCATGGAGAGCCTCATCGGCGGCGCGCCGACGCTCCCGATCAGCGTCCTGCTGTTCAACGAGCTCCGCGAGGAGCCGGCCCAGGAGCTCGTCGAGGAGGTCCAGGCCGAGCTGGCGGTGCCCGAACCGGAGCCGTGAGCGGGGAGGACGCGGCGCCGGGAGGCGCCGAGGGAGCGGCCGCCCCCCTCCGGACCGACCTCCGCCCCGTCGTCGAGGCGGTCCGCGAGGCCGACGCGGCCGCGTTCGTCGCGGTCGGGGACCGCTTCGACGACGACCTGCGTTACCTCACGCGCTTTTCCGGGCCCGACCGGCCGTACGCGCTGGTCGTCGTTCCGAGCGGCGGAGCGACGGACGGAGACGACGAGCCGACGGCGAACTCGCCGGCTGGGCGCGCGGTCCTCTGTGCCCCCGCGCTGTTCCGCGAGCAGGCGGAGCGGGAGTTCGTCGCGGTCGCCCGCGAGTCGACCGCGGATCCGACCGACGATGCCGACGCGGACGACCGCGCGTTTCACGACGGGGTCGTCCGCGAGGTCCGGACCGAAGGCGTCGGCGACCACGCCGGCGAGCGCGCCGCCGCGGTCGTGGACGACCTCGTCGACGGCGCGAGCGCCGCGGCCGAGGACGACGGTCCGACCGTCCTCGCTCCCGCGTCGATCCCCCACGACGCCGCGGTGTACCTGGAGCGCGCGGGTAACGACCTCTCGTCGACGGACGCGGTCGCGGCCGCTCGGGCGCGCAAGACGCCCGCGGAGGTCGACCGGCTCCGGAGAGTTCAGCGCGCGGCGGTCGCCGGGATGGCCCGCGCCGAGGCGGTCCTCGCCGAGAGCGAGGCCGTCGAAAGCGAGGCCGTCGAGGGTGCCGACGGGAGCGGCGGAGACGGCCGGTCCGACGACGACCGCCGACCCCCGCTCCGCTGGGAGGGCGAGCCGCTGACGACCGAGCGGCTCCGCCGCGAGGCGAACCGCGTCCTCGCTGCTCGCGGGGTGCGCGACGCGGGCAACACGGTGATCGGCGCCGGCCCGTCGGCGGCCGACCTCCACTACGTCGGCAGCGACCCGATCCGTCCCGGCGAGACGGTGTTGATCGATATCTCGCCGCGCGGCCCGGACGGGTACCACGGCGACGTGACGCGGACGTTCGTCGTCGACGGCGACGGCGGGTGGGAGCGCCGGGCGTACGTCGCGGTCGAGGCCGCCCGCGAGGCCGCGCTCGACGAGGTCGAACCCGGCGTCCCGGCCAAGGCGGTCCACGGCGAGGCGGCCGCGGAGCTCACCGCGTACGGGTTCGAGCCGAACGCGGGCGAGGGCGAGGCCGGCTTCACGCACGGGACCGGCCACGGCGTCGGCGTGAGCCTCCACGAGGGACCGTCGCTGTCGGGCGCGGGCGAACTCCGACCGGGCCACGTGGTGACGGTCGAGCCCGGCGTCTACGACCCCGAAATCGGGGGCGTCAGGCTGGAGGACCTGGTCCTCGTCACCGACGAGGGGTACGAGCTGCTGGCCGAGTACCCGTTCGGTATCGTGCCGGACGCGGACCCGACCTGAGCGGCGGCGGCCTACCGCCCCGTCGCGTCGTCGCCGTCGACCGCTGCGGCGTCCGGCGACTCGGACTCGTCTGCGCCGCTTTCGCGGCCGGCGTCCGCGCTGTCGGTATCGCCGCGCAGCTGGCGGGGCAACAGTCCCGAAAAGAGCCTGCGGGCGATCCGAGCCGGGTCGAGGAAGTACTGCGGGAGGACGACCATCGCGGCGGCGACGACAAACAGGCCGACGCCGAGCGCGACCTCGCCGGCGAACAGCCGGATGACGGCGTAGTTCGCCAGCGGGAGCGCGAAGACGAGCGATCCCGCCAGCCCGATCATGTCCAGCAGTCCGAGTCGCATTGCGCCCCCGTTGATTCCCGGGAGGCAAAAGGAACGCGGCGACGGCTCGGCCCGGCTCCGCCGCGCGACGGCGACGGCGCCGCCCGGCGGAGCCGGCCGCCGCCGCGACCGCGCGGACCCAGAACCGATAACCGTCGCCCGCCCCCAGTTCCGGTATGTTCACCGGCATCGTCGAGGGCACCGGCGCGGTCCGCGAGCGGACCGAGACCGACGACGGGCTGCGGCTGCGGATCGGCGTCGACGGGTACGACGACCTCTATCACGGCCAGTCGATCAGCGTGAGCGGCGTCTGCCTGACCGTCGAGGAGTACGGCGTCGACGGCGGCGCGGCCGGAGCGGGCCACGGCGGTGACGCCGACGGCGGCGAGTGGTTCGAGGTGTTCCTCGCGAGCGAGACGGTCGCGAAGACGTACCTCGGCGACGTGCGCGAGGGCGACGCGGTCAACGTCGAGCGCGCGATGCCCGCCGACGGGCGGTTCGACGGCCACGTCGTCCAGGGCCACGTCGACACCGTCGCGGAGGTGAGGGGGATCGAGCGCGTCGGCGAGGACTGGCGGTTCACCTTCGCGATTCCGTCGGGACAGGACCGCTACCTCGTCGACAAGGGCTCCGTGACGCTCGACGGCATCTCGCTGACGGTCGCCGAGAAGCGCGGCGACGAGTTCGACGTGGCGGTCATCCCGACGACCTACGAGCTGACGACGCTCTCGGAGAAGTCGGTCGGCGACCCGGTCCACCTAGAGGTGGACGTGATCGCGAAGTACGTCGAGAACATGCTTGAGGGGGACGCCTGAGAAGCGTTACGGGAAGACGGTGGTTCGGAACCGCCGGCCGCTCGACGGTGTGACTCCGAAGCCGAGACTGCGGTGACTGCCACCAAAGCCCCAGCCGCGAGGGCTCGGTGCGCTCGCTGTGGTCCTCGGCGCTCACTCCGTTCGCGCCTGCGGTCCTTGCATCGCGCGCCTTCGCCCTCGCGGCTGCCCCTTTGAGTCCCACCCCGCACGGCACCGCACAGCACCTCACGCCTCCCCAGCCTCGTCGGTGGTCCTCCGCTTCGCTCCGGACCACCGACTCCCTCGCGCGTGCTCCTCGCGCCCGATGGGCGCTCGGAGGCACGCGCCGACCGTATCGCTGACCCGCTCAGTCCAGCAGATCGACTGTCTTCGCCCTGGAGAGCATCCGCGAGCGAAGTAAGCGATCCCCGAAGTGGACGAATCAGCGGGAGAGCCAGGGAACTGAAGGACGTTTAGGCGTCGTGCGCGTCCTTCGCGCCCTTCACCGTCTCGCGGACGGCGTCGACGCCCTCGTCGTGGAGCAGGTCGCCGACGACGATCACGTCGCTGTGGGCGGCCATCTCGTTTGCCGACTCGTAGTCGTGGATCCCGCCGCCGTAGAAGAGCGTGGCGTCGTCGAGGGCGTCGTGGGCGGCCGCGACCTTCTCGGTGTCCCCGAACGTGCCGGAGTACTCGACGTAGACGATCTCCTGGCCGAACATGCGCTCGGCCACCTTCGCGTACGCCCCCACGTCGTCGGCCGCGAGGTCGCAGTTCGCGTCGGTCAGCTCCGCGACCGCGGCGTCCGGGTTGAGGACGATGTACGCCTCGGTGTGGGTCCGGCTCCAGTCGAGGTCGTCGATGCGGACCCACTCCTTGTGCGCGCCCGTGATCCAGAAGGGACCGCCCGCGTTGAACACGGTCGGGATCAGGTAGCCGTCGAGCGCCGGCGAGTCGATCACGACGCCCGGGTTCGACGGCTCCTGGTACAGCGGCACGTCGTACTCCGCGGCGGCGTCGACGACGCGCGTCATCTTCTCCGCGGTGACGTCGAGGGTCCCGCCGATCTCGATCGCGTCCGTCCCGGTCCGGCAGACGTCCTCGAAGGTCTCGCCCGGCTGTAGGTCCTTGTCGGGGTCGACCTTCAGCACGTGGTCCCAGTCGTCCCACGGGTTGGTCATCGGGCGAGACTCCACCGGGCGAGACCAAAAAGGTGCGGAACCTGTCCCGTCGGCCGGACGCGTCGCCCGACTCGCCGCCGGGCTTCGGGCGTCGCGGCCGCCTCACAGCAGGTCGTCGATCTCGTCGTTCTCGAACGCGGCCGCCGGGTCGGACTTCTCCTCGGGCTCGTCGCGGACCGCCTGCCTGGCGCGCTCCAAGAACGCCTCCACCCGCTGGGAACGCTCGACGCCCGCGAGGAGGACCAAGGCGGCGATCCGGTCGGAGTCGAGCGGGAAGTCGCCGCCGCGGACCTGCATCGAGCCCGTCTCCTCTTGGAGCCACTTGCGGGCCTTCTCCGCGCCCTTCCGCGAGATCCGGTCCGGGTCGCCGGCGACCGCGACGAGGGCCGCGTCGGCGTCGGTGGCGTTCGGCAGGGAGAGCCCGGTCATCACCGCGCTGCGGACCGCGCTCGTCACCGTGGTGACGTTCTCCTCCGCGTCCTCGGCCGCGGGCGCCGAGGCGAAGCCGACGGCGGCCATCCCGCCCGCGCGGAGCGTGTTGATCACCTCGCTCGTGTCGACGACGGACTCACCGACGCCCTCGACCGCCTCGCCGGCCGCCAAGATGAGCCCGATCCGCTTCGCCATCGAGGCGTTGATCGCCTCGTAGCCGCCCTCCATGGACTCCCCCGAGGAGCGCCACGCGTCGTTGTCGAGCAGGATCGTCGCGTCCGCCTCGCGGACGAGCGTCTTGAGCGACCGCCCGGCGTTCACCTGATACATCGTCCCCTCGTCGCGGCCGGGGAGGATACCGATCGCGTAGACGGGCACGTCGTACACCCGGTTCAGCTCGCGGACGAGGACCGGCGCGCCGCCGGAGCCCGTCCCGCCGCCCAGGCCCGCGACGACGAACACCGCCTCGGCCGCCGCGGTGACCTTCGGGGCGAGCGCGTCGAGCACCTCGACGGCGTCCTCGTCCATCACTTCCGCGCCGAGTTCGTTGTCGCCGCCGACGCCGTGGCCGTTGACGCGCGACTGCCCGACGAGGACCGTTTCGAGCGGGAGGGGGTCGAGGTCGGCCGCGGCGGTGTTGACGGCGAGCGCGTCGAGGACCGCGCCGTAGCCGGCGTCGGCGTCGAACTCCGCGAGGGCGGTCGTGAGCTTGCCGCCCGCCTGTCCGACGCCGAGGAGGACTGCCTTCATAGCGAGACATTCCCGTTCCCCGGTGAATACTGTTTCCCCGAGGTTTAAGAGTGGAGACGCGGCCAGCCGGTCGCATGAGCGACAACGGACAGAGCGCCGGTCCGGGAGCGGAAACGGACGCGGCGCCGCCGAGGCCGGGGACGGAGGCGACGACCGGAGCGAACGGGTCGACCGACCGGATCGAGTCCCGCCTCCGCGCCGTCGAGCGCGCGGTGACCGGGAGCGACGCGCGGCCGGCCGACGCCGTCGCGGACGCGGAGGCGACGGCCGAGCGCGATCGGCTCGAATCGCGGCTCGACGACCTCGAGGAGCGCGTCGCGGAGTTGGAGGCGGCGACCCAGGCGATCCGCGGCTACGCGGGGTCGGTCAGGGCGGTCAACCGCGAGGTCGAGCGGCGGGCCGACCTCGCGCTGGCACGGGCGACGGAAGCCGGCCGGGAGGTCGACGGAGCCCGCGAGCGGAGCGGGGAGCGCGGGGACGCCGCCGCCGACCGATCCGATCGCCGGTCTCGACGGCGCGACGCGACGCCGACCGACGACACCGGCGACGCCGTGCCCTCGGAGAGCGCCCTCGACGCCGCGCTTCCCGACGACCGTTCCGCGTCGGGACCGCGTGACGGGGGCGGCGACGGGTCCCTCGGTCGAGACGCCGACGGCGACGGAAGCGGCGACGGCGACGCGTGGGCGGCCGACGCGCTCGACCGGCTCCGGGAGTCGCTGTGACCGAGCCGTGATCCGCGTGGTGCTCACCGTCCTCGTGGCGGTCGCGCTGCTCGCGGCGTCGATGCCAGCGATCGAGACGGCTCGGACGACGACGACGACCGACCGGATCGGTGCCGAGGCGGACCGGTTGGAGCGGGCGATCGGGGGCGTCGTCTCCGGATCGACGCCCGTGGGCGACCCCGCGATGGCGGCGCAGACGACCGTCCTCGTCCGCGTTCCGACCGGATTCGCCGCGGCGGACGTCGACCGCGTCGCGCTCGTGGAATCGCCCGACCGACCGGGGAGCGCCGCGCTCGCGTACCGGGTCGGCGACCGGCCCGAGCGCGAGTTTCGGATCGGAACGGGACCCGCGCGGACGGCGGTCGAACTCGTCGGCGGACCGATCGAACTCCGCCCGGGCGGGGCGAGCCGCATTCGGGTCCAGTACGTCGACGACGGGGGACCGACGATCCGGATCAGTCGGGTCGGGTGAATCGGAGCGACCGAGGGCCGCTCCGGTTCGGCGAGCCGATCGTTTATATACGATACCGCGGGCACGCCCGCCATGAATTTGGATCTCAGCGCGGGCGTCGCCGACGGAGTCGGCGGGACGCCGCTCCGGGCGCTCCCGTGGATCGACGATGACCCCGGCGAATGTCGGTGCGATCCGACGTTCCGCGAGCCCGTGGGAACGGGCGTCGAGGACCGGGTGGTGCTCGACGTCGACGCCGACGACTGTCCCGGGCGGGGCGACCTCGCAGCGAGCCGAGACTGCCTCGCGACCGTTATCGCGGCGCTCACCGACCGCGGCGCCGACGTGATCAGGACTCGGCACCGCGGACGGGAGCGGTCCTACGCCGACGGCGCGGCCGATTTCCTGGTCGCCGCGGGCCGGTTCGCCGAGCGGGTCGAGTTCCACGAAGAGCGGCTCGCCGACCGAGTCGTCCGCGAGCCGCTCGGCGCGGCGAGGGAGGCGAGCGGACGCGCGGGCTCCGCGAAGCGGATCGCGCGTGAAACCGGGCTGCTGTCGGCCGTCGAAGAACTGAGCGGAGGCGGGATCGAGGCCGACGGCGACCGCGACCTGGAGGGGATCTTGCGGGCGCACGTCGGGCCGACGGCCGCGACCGCGCGCGTCGCTGCCGCGCCGCCTCCGGGCGCGACGCTGGTCGACCGCTGGACGGTGCCGACCGGCGCGACGGTCCGGCTCTACGCGGGCGACGACTCGCTCCGAACGTACCACCTCACGCCGCCGACGACCGACCTGAACGCCGACGCCGCGGCGACGCTCGCCGCCGCGCGGAAGCGGCTGCTCGACGATCCCGGCGGCGGCGACAGGGCGCCCGGACGGGCGGTCCGAGCGGCCGCTGACGGCGGCGATCCGGTCGCGGACCTGACCGAGATACTGCGGCGACACACCCACGGCTACGGGGTGTTCGAACACGTGTTCGCCGACGAGAGGGTGAGCGACGCGACGGTGACGGCGCCGGTCGCGGAGAACCCCCTGCGCGTGGTCCTCGACGGCGAGCGGTGCCGGACGAACGTGCGACTCCCTCCGGAGGGGGCCGCCACGCTCGCGTCGCGGCTTCGACGGTCGAGCGGCCGGGCGTTCTCGCGGGCGACGCCGACGCTCGACGCGACGATCGAGTCGGAGACCGGTCGCGTTCGGGTCGCCGCGACCACGGCGCCCGCCAGCGACGGGCTCTCGTTCACCTTCCGACGCGGCGACCCGGAGGCGTGGACGCTCGCCCGGCTGGTGTCCGCGGACACGCTCACGCCCGCGGCCGCCGGGCTGTTGTCGGTCGCGGTCGAACGGGGCGTGACGGGGCTGATAGCCGGCGGGCGAGCGGCCGGGAAGACGACGGCGCTCGGGTCGCTGTTGTGGGAACTGCCCGCCGGGACCAGAACGGTCGCCATCGAAGATACGCCGGAACTCCCGGTGGACGCCCTCGCGGACGCCGGGCGGGACACCCAGCGGCTCCGCGTCGGGGACGGGGCCGAACTCGCGCCGGCGGACGCCGTCCGGACGGCGCTCCGCATGGGCGGCGGCGCGATCACCGTCGGCGAGGTGCGCGGCGAGGAGGCACAGGCGCTGTACGAGGCGATGCGCGTCGGCGCCGCCGGCGAGACGGTGCTGGGGACGATCCACGGCGAGGACCCGGCGGCGGTCGAAGAGCGCGTCGTCACCGATCTCGGAGTCGCGCGCTCGTCGTTCGCCGCGACCGACCTGATCGCGGTTCTCGATTCCCACCGCGTCGAGTCGATCGTCGAGGTGGACGACCACGACGGCGGCGTGAGCTTCGACCCGCTGTTCGAGCGGACCGATCGAGGGCTCGTGGGGACGGGGCGAATCGACCGCGGCGAGAGTCGGTTAATCGAGGGGCTCGGCGCCCCAAACGAGTCGTACGCGGCGGTTCGAGACGTCGTCGACAGCCGGAGTGACCGGATTCGCGAGGCGGTTCGAGCGGGACGGACCGCGCCGAGGCGGTACGCCGGAGGCGACGGGGTCGGCGGTGGAACCGACGAGACCGACGACCGATCAGGCGGTTCACACGGCGGGGAAACGCCGAAACGCGGGGGTGACGAGCGATGAGCGAGACGCGATCGGCAGACGCGGACGGGTCGGCTACGGCGGACGGGTCGGCTACGGCGGGCGGGTCGGCTACGGCGGACGAATCGACCGCCTCGGAGGAACTGCGGCGTGCGGTCGCGTTCCTCGGATGGGAGAGCACCGCGGAGCGCGTCGTCGCCGCCGGGTACCGGATCGGCGTCGCCGTCGGCGCCGCGGTCACCGTCGTCACGGCCCTCGTCGCCGGTGCGGTTGCGGCCGTGCCGGCGGGGTTGGCCGCGGCAGTCGGCGGCGTACACGCGATCCACCGGGCGCCGGTGTGGCTCGCGTCGCTTCGGCGGACGCGGGCGCTCGGCGCGGCGCCGGGGCTCGTCGGTCGACTCGTGTTACGGATGCGACTCGACCCCTCGACCGAGCGCGCCGTGCGGTTCGCCGCCCGGACCGGGGACGGACCGCTGGCGGCGGCGCTTTCCCGACACGAGCGCGGGAGCGCCGACGGGCCGACGAGCGGGATTCAGGCGTTCGCCCGGGAGTGGCGCCCCTGGTTCCCCGCGATCGATCGCGCCGCGGCGCTCGTCCGAACGGCGGCGACCGCGCCGCCGGAGCGTCGCGGGCGGTGTCTGGACCGCGCGCTCGACGCGACGCTCTCCGGAACGACGGACCGACTCGCGTCGTTCGTCGGGGCGGTTCGGGGACCGGTCTCCGCGCTGTACGCGTTCGGAGTGCTACTGCCGCTGGCGCTCATCGCGCTGCTCCCCGCGGGCGCCGCCGCCGGCGTCGCGATCGGTCCCGGGCTCGTCGCCGGGCTGTATCTCGTCGTGCTTCCCGGAGGGCTGGTCGCCGCCTCGGCGTGGTTGCTCTCGCGTCGACCGGTCGCGTTTCCGCCGCCACGCATCAGCGGAGATCATCCCGACGTACCGGATCGAAGTGGCCGCGCGCTCCTCGTCGGCTGCGTCCTCGGGGCGGCGGCGGCCGTCGTGGCCGCGCGAGCCGTCGCGCCGTGGGCGTGGCCGGTCGCGGGAGTCGGCGTCGGTATCGGAACGGCGCTGTTCGTCCTCGTGAGACCCCGGCGGGCCGTGCTGTCGGACGTCCGCGAGGTCGAGCGAGGGCTCCCGGACGCGATGACCGTGATCGGCGGGGACGTGGCCGAGGGCGTCGCGGTCGAGACCGCGGTCGCGAACGCCGGCGATCGGCTCGACGGCGCGACCGGCGAGGTGTTCGAGCGCGCCGGGCGGCGCAGCGACACGCTCCGAGTGGGCGTCCGCGAGGCGTTTCTCGGACGGGGCGGGCCGGCGGCCGACGTTCCGTCGCCCAGGCTCCGCGGCGCGATCGCGCTCCTCGCCGTCGCCGCGCGGGAGGGCCGCCCGGCGGGCGACGTCCTGTTGGAGCTCGCGGATCAGCTGGAGGCCCTGCGCGACCTCGAACGCGACGCGCGACGCCAGCTCGCGACGGTAACGGGAACGCTCTCGAACACCGCGGCCGTGTTCGCGCCGCTCGTGGGCGGAGCGACCGTCGCGCTCGCGACGGGGATCGAGACGGTCGACGTCGGCGGGCTCGGGGCCGGGGCGGCCGCAGGGGCGGACGCGCTCGGCGGAGGCGCGGGGGCGAAAAGCGGGACGGCGGCGGCGGGGGGAAACGGTGCGACCGGTGCTTCGGGAGCCCTGTCGGTACCGGTGCTCGGGCGGATCGTGGGGGCGTACGTGCTGCTGCTCGCCGCGCTCCTCACCGGGTTGGCGACCGGGCTGGAACGCGGATTCGACCGGACGCTGGTGGCCTACCGGATCGGCATCGCGCTGCCGACGGCCACCGCGACGTTCCTCGTCGCGTTCGCCGGCGCCGGGCTCCTGTTGTGAGGGGCCGACGGCGGCGAGTGCGACGACGGGCGGAACCGGCTCCCCGGCGCCGATCATTTATATACGAAGCCGCGGCCAGCCGCCCCATGTTCGAGACGAACCTCGACGCGACGTACGCGTGGCTCGGCTTAGCCGTGGTGAGCGTCGCGACGGCCGGCGTGGCCGCGGCGTTTCCGGCCTCGCCGCCGCCAGACGCCGACGGCGTCGCGCACACGATCGACTCGGTCGCTGACGGGGAGTACCCCGCGACCGCCGAACACGGAATCGCGGCGGAGCGGATCCGACTCACGACCGGATCGGTCTCGCTCACGGGCGGGACGGGGACCGCACGGGCGGCGTTCGACGCACCGCGGATTACGCCGGTGATACGACCGGAGGCCCGGGGGGAATCGAACGCGACGACTGACGCGCGGCTTCGACGCGTCCTCGACGGCGTTCCCCCCGACGCAGCGTTCGACGATCCGGCGTCGTTCGCGGCGGCGGCCGAGCGCGCGCGATCGATCGAAGCTCCCTGGACGGCCGCTCCGGAGCGGATCACGGTCCGACGGGTACACTACGGAGACGTCCGCGTCACGCTCGTCGGGTGATCGCGCGGATGTCACGAGATCCCGCGAGACCGAACGCGACTGCGACGAGCGAGGGACCGATCGCGTCGCTCTCGGCGTCCGACCGCGCCGCCGTCGAACCGATCGCCGCGCTCGTCGCGGTGACGGTCGTCGGCCTCGCGCTCGGCCTGTACGCCGGCGCGCTCGACGACGCCGCACCCGACCGATCCGGACGGGCCGCGGAGGCGGCCCTCGACCGCGCCGAACGAGCGGTCACCGTCGGCGGCGTCGTCGATCCGAGGCGGCTGCGGAGAGTCGAAGCGCCGGGAACCGCGACGGCGATCGAGCTGGAGGCGAACGGCGAGCGGTGGCTGGCCGCGTCGGGTCCGGACGCCCCGGGACCGCCCGGAGCGCGGTCGCCGGACGCCGTCGCGGTCGCCGAGCGGCGGGTGACGGTTCGGGTGGCGCCCGGCCGGAACGTTCGCGGAACCCTTCGGGCGGTGGTGTGGCGGTGACCAGCACCGTCCTCGACGTGAGCGTGCTGCTGCTCTGCGTCTCCGCGAGCGTCGTCGCGCTCGGCGCGAGCGACGCCGGCGGCCCGGACGGTCCGACGGCGACGGACGCCGCGGATCGGCTCGTCACCGAGACCGCGACCGTGACGTACCGCGACGGTACCGCGCCGAACGGAACGCGACGGGTCCACGCGACCCGCGCGGAGCTGCTCGCGCTGCTCGCCGAGCGGGACGCGGACGGGGCGTTCGAACGGCGAGCCACCGAATCCATCCGTGCCGGACTCGGTCCGCGAACGCGGGTCGACGCGACGGTGGAAGTCGACGGGGAGACGGACGGCACCGGTGCCGTCGACGCCGCGGTGAACGGCGGAAATCGAGAGACTGCGGCCGCTCCGACGGCGCGGAGTCCGGACGAGCGGTCCCCGCCCAGAGAGCGCGACGGGGCCCGCCTCGGGTGGATCGAGAAGCCGGCACATCCGTTCTCGATCGCCGTCGGGAGGGAGCCGACGCGGACGGTCGGCGGGGGCGACGAGAGCGGTACCGCGACCGCGACTCGGGATCCGATCGCCGTCGGTCCCGAGCCGCCGCGGAACGCGGACGTCGCCGCCGTGGTCATCAGGCAGCCGATCCCCGGCGGGATCAGCGACGGGGACGGAGGGGATCGATCGCCGGAGGGCGTCGTCCGAATCGTCGTTCGGAGGTGGTAAGCGTGGGGAACCTGCGCCGCGATCGGTCGAACGAAGGGCGGAGCGCGCGGTCGTTCGTCGTCGACGAGCGGGCTCGAGTCCCCTTCGCGCTCGTCGGCGTACTGCTGCTCGTGACGAGTTCGGCGTACGCCGCGGGACTCGCCGAGCAGGGGTTCGTCGGGGAGGACCGGCGGGTCGAACGCGCCGTCGAGCGCGTCGACGCCGACGCGACCGCCGCGCTCCGGAGCGCGGCCAGCGAGGCCGCCTACGACGCGGCCGCGGAACCCGTGACGAACGCGCCGAACGGATCGGGACCGGTGTCGCGCGCTGTCCGCGAGGGATCCGCCTTCGAGGACGCGTTCCGGATCCGGCTCGCGATCGCCGGGGCGGAGGCGTTGGGGGCGGTCGAGAGCGACACCGGGAGCGTCAATGCGGACGCGTCGCTGCCGGCGGTCGAGTCGGCCCGCGACCTCGTCGCCGCGCGCGAGCGAGTCCGCGTCGAATCGGCCGCGAACGGGACGGCGACGCGGGTCACCTTCGAGGGCGTCGAGACGACCGCGACCCGGGGCGGCCGAACCGTCGTGAACCGGACGCGATCGCGGACCGTCACCGTCGCCGTGCCGACGCTGGCCGCCCACGAGCGGACCGAGCGGTTCGAGACGCGCCTCAACCGGGGGCCCGTCGAGGGAGCCGGCCTCGGTCGGCAGATCACCGCCAGTCTCTACGCGATGGCGTGGGCCCGCGGCTACGCCCAGTACGCCGGTGCGCCCGTCGAGAACGTCGTCGCGAACCGTCACGTGGAGCTTTCGACCAACGCCGGGATCGTGCGGGTCCAGCGGGACGTGTTCGGCGCCAGCGACCCCGACGCGCGCGGCGGCGTCGCCCGTGCGACCGCTCGGACGGGCGTGAGCGATCTGCTGTCGCCGATGGGGCCCCACAAGACCGCGTGGACCGACGCCGTCCTCGGAGCGCCGACGCCGACGAGAGGGAGCGGCGCGGAAGGGACGGGGGCGGGCGAAGGCGCGTCGTCGACCGGAGACGCGACGGCGAGCGAAGACGCGGCGTTCAGTCCCTCCGCGGATCCGACGGGCGAGACGGCGTCGGTCGAGGTCGGCCACGCGGCCGACCGCGCGGCGACCCGAGTTCACGACGACCTCGAGGAGATCGTTCGGGGGAGCCACCGCGTCGAGGCGACCGTGGAAGCGGAGACGACGCGGATCGCCGACGGCGGCCCGGTGACGCCGGATCGCCCGCGGTCGTCGCGTACCGAACCGTGGCGTCGAGTGGACACGTCGCGGCGGGAGGAAATCCGGGTCGTCGACGGAACCGACCTCCGGACGGGAACCGACGGCGAGACGGTTTCGCCCGGCGAGACGGTGTCGTTCGGCGGCGCGCTCCGGGAGGTCGTCGTGGAGCGCGCTGCGACCGCGACGTGGGAACGGCGGGTCGTCGAGCGGGGGCCGAACGGGACGGTCCGAAACGTCAGCGTCGACCGCACCGTGACGCGCGACGAGGCGTCGGATCGATACCGCGTCCGGGTTTCGGTGACTGGAACGTACGCGCCGCGCGACGGCGCGCCCGACAGACCGACGGCGACGTTCGGTGCCGGTGGTAACGACGTCGACGGACCGGATCTCGCCGACACGCCGGCGGCCGCGAGGGCGGAACTGAACCTCGAGACGGACGCCGACGTCGATCAGTTGGCGCGGGTCGCCGTCGACGGCGGCGGCGAGACGCGGTCGACGGTCGTATACGGCGCCCGATCGGAGGCGGATCTGGACCGGGTCGCGAGCGACGTCTCGGCGCTGTCGGACCGCGTCCGCAGCCTCGAGACGGAGGCGTCGATGGCCGACGCGGCGGCCGGCGAGTCGACCCCGTACAGGGACCTCGCCGCGACCGTCCGCAACCGCCGCGACGCCCTCCGGGACGCGCCCGGGCGGTACGACGGCGCGGTCGACCGCGGACGGGTCGCCGCCCGCGTCGCGTACCTCGACGCCGTTATCGAGGAACTGGAATCGGCCGCAGAAAGGCGGAAAGCGGCGACGAACGGCGTCCTCGATCGGGTGAAGGAGGCCTTCGGCGGGCCGCCCGTCGGCGAAGTAATCGCCAGCCGCGAGGCCGCCCGCGACCCGGGGACCTACGCCGTCGGTGACGGGGGCCCGGGCGGCGCCGTCACGTTCGCCCCGGAAGGATCGCCGGGATACCTGCCGCGGACCGCGGTCGACGGCGAGCGCATCGAGGGCGTCGACGGCACGACGACGCGACCGCTCGCGACCAGGAACGTGAACTACGCCACGCTCCCGTACAGCGACGTCGCCGGCGGGATCGCGGACCGGATCCTCGGCACCGACGACACCGTGCGGATCGGGGTCGCCGGGCGGTCGCTCCTCGCGGCGGAGGAGGCGCTCGCGGCGACAGGCGACGAGGATCTGCGCGCCGACCGGCGCGCGCTCGCCGGACGGGTCGACGCCTCGCTGCGACGCATCGACGAAGCGCTGGCGGAACGGCTCGCGGACCGGACCGATCTCTCTCGCGAGCAGCGGCGGGCGGTGTTGGAGAACGTCGGGGCCGAATACGACTCGCTCGGAGACAGAGCCGTCGCGGTCGGCGAGGGGGAATACCCGGACCGAGTCGCCCGCGAGGCGGCGCGAATCGGGACGCTGTCGAGGGCCGAGCGGATCGGGCTCGCGGCGCATCTCCGCGTCGAGACGCGGACGGCGGCCGGGAGAGACGCGGTCCGCGTTCCGGCCCGCTTCGTCGACGCGACGACGGCCGCGTCCCGCGCGATCCGACGGCACGAGCTCAAGTCTGCGATCGAGAGGCGGGGCAAGAAAGCGGTCGCGTCCATTCCGGACAAACGGGTTCCGAAGCCCGTTCGGAGCGTCGGCGCCGGCCTTCCGGTCGCTCCCGTTCCCGGGTACTGGGTGGCGACCGTCAACGCGTGGAACGTCCGGGTGCGCGGGGAGTACCCGCGGTTTACGCTCCGTGCGGACGTCGGGACGCCCGGGCGCCCGTTCGAGTACGTCCGAACCGCCGGCGAAGTCCGCATCGACGTGAGCGGCGAGTCGATCGCGCTGGGTGCCACGGAACCGATCTCGTTCGAGACGAGAACGGTGATCGTCGTCGCCGTCCCGGCGGGGCCGCCGGGGGTCGGCGACGTCGACGGGACGCGCGAGGAGACCTCAGCCGGCTGGCCGTGTCCGGGACCGCTGACCGCGTCGCCGGAGGCGGCGGACGAGTGTACGGAGGGGTGAGGGCCGGAGAAACCGGGGAGTGGAGAGACGCGAACCGGAGTGGACGCGTCCGACCGCAGGCGTTTTGAGACGCGGCGACGGAGTGAGCGTATGTTCCACGAGGTCGTCGACGACGGCGGACACGGACCCGACGTCGACGCCGACGAGACGACGGCGGCGGACCTGCTCGACGCCTTCGGGGCGGTGATGACGGAGGCGGCGTCGGAGATCGACACCGACCGGCTCGCCGGCGAGGTCGGGCTGACCGAGGCGGACGCGACCGCCGTCCGCGACGGCGACATCGGAGACGTCACGCTCACCGACGCCGCGGCCGTCCTCGCGGCGGCGGATCCGGACCGCGACGCGGACGCGATAGTGGCTGAGGTCCGCGACCACCTGCTGATGGGGATGGCGACCGCGGTGCTCGACGTGGACGCGATCGCCGCGAAGATCGACGCGGATCTCACCGGCCAGGAGGTCCAGCAGGCGCTGGAGGGGCGGACCGCGATGACGCTCGGGCAGCTCGCGGAGATACTCGCAGTCGTCGAGCGCCGGAAGCGATGAGGGTCGTCGTCGTCGGCTGCGGCTACGTCGGCATAGCGCTGGCGGAACAGCTCGACGCCCGCGGCCACGCGGTGACCGGCGTCCGTCGGTCCGACTCGGGGCTCGACGCGGTCGCGGCCGTCGGGCCCGAGGTGGAGGCCGTCCGCGCGGACGCGACTGACCCGGCGTCGCTGGATGCCCTACCGGACGCGGACGCCGTCGTCTTCGCGGCCAGTTCGGGCGGTCGCGGCGCCGACGCGGCGCGGGAGGTGTACGTCGACGGGCTGGCGAACGTCGTCGACGAGTACGGCTCGCGGTCGTCCCGGCCGGACCAGTTGGTGTACACCTCCTCGACCGGCGTGTACGGCGACCACGACGGAGGATGGGTCGACGAGGAGACGCCGGTCGAGCCGACCACGGAGAAGACTCGCGTCCTCGCCGAGGCCGAACGGATCGCGACGGAACGCGCGGCCGACGTGGGGATCGACGGGACGGTCGTCCGGTTCGCGGGGCTGTACGGTCCCGATAGGTATCGGCTGGACCGGTACGTGGAGGGGCCGGTGACGGCCGGCTACCTGAACATGGTCCACCGCGACGACGCCGCGGGATCGATCCGACACCTGTTGGAGGCGGACCGCGCTCGCGACCGCGTCGTCCTCGTCGTCGACGACGAACCGGTCGAGAAACACGCGTTCGCGGACTGGCTCGCGGACGCCTGCGGCGTCCCGCGTCCGGAGAAGCTGTCGAAGGACGAACGGATCGCGGCGGGGGATCTCTCGGCGGCCGCGGAGCGTCGAATCCGGACGAGTAAGCGGTGTTCGAACGAACTGCTCCGCGAACTCGGCTACGAGTTCGTCCACCCGACGTTCCGCTCGGGATACCGCGACGCCGTGCGCGCGTACCGGGCGCGGACCGCGTAGCGCGTCTCGGCCGGACGGCAGGCGATCAGGTTCGCAGTCGCCTGATAACGGGCGTTTTCGTCGGTCTCAGTCCATCGGAACGGTAACGAACCTTCATGTGTCGGGAGCGACTGGCCACAACGCATGCGAGCGATGAGCGCGGCCGGCGACCGATTCTCGCAGGCGGAAGCCATGGTTCGGCAGAACCCGGAAGTCGCCGTCGGCGTGGCGCTCGTCGTCCTGATCACCGTCGCGGTCGTCGTCGTGGTCCTCCGCGCTCGGCGGACGCCGGGAGTCAAATTCCGCCGACTACTGGCCGACGAAGAGGAGATAACGGTGCTGATGCACCCGAACCCGGACCCCGACGCGATGTCGGCCGCGGTCGGCGTGGCCTCCCTCGCAGACCAGGTCGACGTCGATGCGACCGTCCAGTACCCCGGACAGATCCGCCATCAGGAGAACCGCGCGTTCCGGACCGTTCTCGACCTCGAACTGGAGCCGATAAAACACGTGAGCGACCTCGCGGCCGAATCGGTCGTCTTGGTCGATCACAACGAGCCGCGGGGGTTCGCCGGCGCCGACGGCGTGTTGCCGATGGCCGTCGTCGACCACCACCCGGGCGACGGCGCCGGGGAGGCGTTCACCGACGTGCGGACCGACTACGGGGCGAGCGCCTCGGTCGTCGCGGAGTACTTCCGGGACAACGACGCGGTCCCCGTCCCGCCGGACAAACACGCGAGCGAAACGGGGAGCAGTCTGACGCTGTCGACCGACACCGCGACGGGCCTGTTGTATGGGATCTTGGCCGACACGAAACACCTCACCGTCGGCGCCAGCGAACCCGACTTCGCGGCGGCCGCTTACCTCTACCCCGGCGTCGACCAGGACCGCCTCGACCGCATCGCGAATCCCGCGGTCGACGCGGAGGTGTTGGAGGTGAAAGCGCGGGCCATCGCGGGACGGCGCATCGAGGGGTCGTTCGGAGTCGCAGACGTCGGCGGCGTGAACAACGTCGACGCGATCCCGCAGGCCGCCGACGAACTGATCCAACTGGAGGGAGTCAGCGCGGTCGTGGTGATCGGCGAGCGCGAGGGGACCGTCCACCTCTCGGGGCGGTCGCGCGACGACCGGGTCCACATGGGTAACGCGATAGCGGCGGTGTTAGACGACATTGACAACGCCAACGGCGGTGGCCACTCGCGGATGGGCGGCGGAACGATCGAGCCGGAGATCGACCCCACCGGGGAGACGGAGTCGGAGACCGTTGACCGCGACGCGCTCGCCGACGGCCTGTTCCGGGCGATGGCCGGCGACGTCTGACCGAGCCGCCGGAGTCACGCGACTCCCGCGACAGCCGAGCGTGCGGATTTAAGTCTCGGGCCGCGATGCGTTCGGCATGAACGTCGCTGACGCGGTCGACGACGGATGGCGGGCGCTCGTCGGCGTGGGAGTCGGCTACGCGCTCGCGGTGGGGCTGGTGTTTCTGCTGTTTTTCGTCGTGCCGTATCTGGCGGTCGCGGCGCTGTGAGGGGAAGCGTCGCGGTCGCGGAACGGGTGAACGAGAGGGAGCGACCGAATCGGACAGCGGCGCGGCGGGATCAGGCGAACGCCAGCGAGTCGTCGGCGCTCGTCTCGTCGTCCTGACTGAGCTTCTCGTGGGCCTCGAGGAAGTCGTCGAGCGTGACCTCCGTGCGGTCGTCGCGGATGGCGAACATTCCGGCCTCGGTACAGATCGCCTTGATGTCGGCTCCGGAGGCCTCGGGGGTCATCTCGGCCAGTTCCGCGAAGTCGACGCCGTCGGCGAGATTCATGTTGCGGGTGTGGATCTGGAAGATGATCTCGCGGCCCTCGGTCTCCGGTTTCGGCACTTCGATGAGGCGGTCGAAGCGACCGGGACGGAGGATGGCGGGGTCGAGCATGTCGAAGCGGTTGGTCGCGGCGATGATGCGCACGTCGCCGCGCTCGTCGAAGCCGTCCATCTCGGAGAGCAGCTGCATCATCGTCCGCTGGACCTCGGCGTCGCCCGAGGTCTTCGAGTCCGTGCGCTTCGAGGCGATGGCGTCGATCTCGTCGATGAAGAGGACGGCGGGCTGGTTCTCGCGGGCGACCTCGAACAGGTCCCGGACCAGCTTCGCGCCCTCGCCGATGAACTTGTGCACCAGCTCGGAGCCGGCCATCTTGATGAACGTCGCGTCCGTCTCGTTCGCGACGGCCTTCGCGAGCATCGTCTTCCCGGTACCCGGCGGGCCGTACAGCAGGACGCCGCTCGGGGGCGTGATCCCCACGTCCTCGAACATGTCGGGGTGTTCGAGGGGCATCTCGACGGTCTCGCGGACCTCCTGCATCTGGTCTTCGAGCCCGCCGATGTCGGCGTAGGTGACGTCCGGGGAGTGTTCGACCTGCATGACGCGGGCGCGAACGTCCGTCTCTTTTTCGAGCTTTTTGACCACCGACAGCGAGTTGTTGACCGCGACGCGGTCGTCGGGGTCGAGCTTCTCCCGCATCTCGTCGGTGATCTCGGTGAGCGCCTCCTGGTTGTTCCCGTGCTGTTTGATCACGGCGCCGTCGGGCGTGATCTCCTGTACCGTCGCCACGAACAGCGGGGACTGCTTCAGCTTCTTGTTCTCGTGGGTGAGCCGCTCTAACTTCTGTTGGTACTTGTTGTTCTCGGCGTTGGCGTCGAGGAGTTTGTCGCGCATCTCCTCGTTTTGGGACTCCAACACGTCGAGTCGCTCCTGTAAGGAGTCGATCTTCTCTTGTTTCGACGCCGCGCCCTCGTCGTAGGGCATATCGACGTCGTCGACCGTATCGCTCATTGTGTTTATTAAAGCGTCTCGCGGATAAGAGGCTTCGGGTGGGGGCACGACACCGCCCGTTTCGTCGGCGTCGACGGCGGAGGGCGGCGGACCGCACCGCAGTCGATCCGCGGTGTCGCCGCCGTGAGATACGTAGTAGTAATTAGAATGGATAGTAAATATTATCATACAGCATCCCGACGATCGGGACACGCATGAGCACGACCGATGCCGTCACCGCCGACGACGGGACCGCGGACCGCTGGGCGGCCGTTCGCGACCTCCCCCCGAGCGCGAAGCTGGTCGCGAAGGTACTGGACTACAACGACACGCTCACGCAGAGCGAACTGGCCGAGGAGACGCTGCTCCCGCCGCGGACCGTCCGCTACGCGCTGTCGCGTCTCGAGGAGGAGGACGTCGTCGACTCTCGGTTCTCCTTCACCGACGCGCGGAAGCGGCTGTACTCGCTCGGCATCTGAGCGCGGCTCGTCCGATCGTCTCGGGCGGCCGACCGTCCCCGCGGGGAGGACCGCCCGCGACGGTTTATCACCGATGCCGCGCCAGTCGGCCCGTGGTCTCGACTACCGCCGTCAAGCGCGCGCTGGCCGCGCTCGCGACTCGCACCGACACCGCGAGGCGCCCGTACGTCGCCGTGATCGACGAGGCGGACGCCGCGCGAACCGACCTGCGTCGGGCGGCCGGATTCGTCGACGCCGTCGGCCTCGACCGGCTGGCGGACGCGGTCGACGCGGCGGACCGCGCGGACGACGAGGCCGCCGCCGAGCGCGGGCGCGACGCGCTCGCCGCGTATCGGGAGTTTCGCCGCGCCGCGGCGGGTGGCGGAGAGGAACGCGGCGACCGCGACCACTTCCGCTCCGGCCCCGGAATCCCTAAGCCGGACACCGGCCAAGACCCGACCAGATGACACGGGTGATCCACACCGGCGACACCCACATCGGGTACTCGCAGTACCACTCGCCGGTCAGACGCCAGGACTTCCTCGACGCGTTCGAGGCCGTGGTCGACGACGCGGTCGACGACGGCGTCGACGCCGTCGTCCACGCGGGCGACCTCTTCCACGACCGCCGGCCCGAACTGCGGGACCTGATGGGGACCATCTCCGTCCTCCGCCGGCTCGACGACGCCGGGATCCCCTTCCTCGCGGTCGTCGGCAACCACGAGTCGACGCGTGGCGGGCAGTGGCTCGATCTCTTCGAGCGGCTCGGACTCGCGACCCGGCTGGGCGACGAGCCGGTCGTCGTGGGAGACACCGCCTTCTACGGGCTCGACCACGTCCCCGTCTCGCGGCGCGACGACCTCGACTACGCGTTCGCGGACCACGACGCCGAGTACGCGGCGCTGGTCGCGCACGGGCTCTTCGAGCCGTTCGGCTACGCCGACTGGGACACCGAGACCGTCCTGACCGAGAGCGACGTCGCGTTCGACGCGATGCTGCTCGGCGACAACCACACGCCCGACACCGCCGAGGTCGCCGACACGTGGGTCACGTACCCGGGCTCGACCGAGCGCGCGAGCGCGAGCGAGCGCGAGGGGCGCGGCTACAACCTCGTCGTCTTCGACGCCGACGCGGCCGGGGGCGACGACCGCGTCGAGATCCGGCGCCGCGCGCTCGACACGCGCCCGTTCGTCTTCGTCTCGGTCGAACTGCGCGAGGGGGAAGGCGAGTCCCGAGTCCGCGAGCGCGTTCGCGAGTACGACCTCGCGGAGGCGGTCGTCCACGTCGAAATCACCGGCGAGGGCGATCCGGTGACGCCGGCGGCGATCGAGGAGTTCGCGACCGACGAGGGCGCGCTCATCGCCCGCGTCACGGACCGGCGCGAGACCGACGCCGACGGCGAGGTGGACGTGAGCTTCGCCGACCCCGAGGACGCGGTCCGCGACCGGCTCGACGAGATGGCGCTCTCGACGGCCGCGCGCGACGTGGAGCGCGCGGTCCGCGAGGACACGGTCCCCGACGCCAACGTCCGCGAGACGGTGAAACGAAGGGTCGAGGAGCGGCTCGACGAGGAGGCGGACCTCGGCGCGTTCGAGCCGGTCGAGGCGGTCGACGAACCCGTCGATGACGGCGACGGCGGTGACGACGAATCGGAGGACGAGACCGCCGATGGCGGCGGCGACGAATCGGACCCCGACGAACCGGGACCAGATGAACGGGACGCCGACGAGCCGGAACCCGGCGAATCGGACCCCGACAAGTCGAACGCTGAGTCCGACAGCGCGGAGGCGGCGGACCCCGATCCGGCGTCGACCGACGGCCAGGTCTCCATGGAGGACTACCTGTGAAGTTCGACCGCGTCCGCCTCACGAACTTCAAGCCGTACGGCGACGCCGACCTCCGGCTCACGGAGGGGGTCACGGTGATCCACGGGCTCAACGGCAGCGGGAAGTCGTCGCTCTTAGAAGCGTGCTTCTTCGCGCTGTACGGGTCGAAGGCGCTCGACGGGACCCTCGAAGACGTCATCACCAACGGCGAGGAGGAGACGGAGGTCGAACTGTGGTTCACCCACGACGGCGTCTCCTACCGAGTCGAGCGGCGGCTCAGGTCGTACGACGGCCGGATCGACCACCGGTGTACGCTCGAAGCGACCGACGGGAGCGACGTGACACGCGACGGGGCCCGAGCGGTCCGCGAGTTCGTCACCGAGCTGCTGCGGATGGACGCCGAGGCGTTCGTCAACTGCGCGTACGTCCGGCAGGGCGAGGTGAACAAGCTGATCAACGCCACCCCGCGGGAGCGACAGGACACGATCGACGACCTGCTCCAGTTGGGAAAACTGGAGGAGTACCGCGAGCGCGCCGGCGACGCCCGGCTCGGCGTCGAGGACGTGCTGGAGAACCGGCGCGGCCGGCTCGACCAGCTCGACGAGCAGATCGCCGCGAAGGAGGACCGGGACCTCCACGGGCGCCTCAACGAACTGGAGAGCGAGCTCGGTGAGGTCACCGACGAGATCGGCCGGTACGAGACCCAGCGCGAGCAGGCGAAGGAGACGCGCGACGCGGCCGCCGAGACGCTCGAGACCCACGCCGAGAAGCGCGAGAAACTGGAGTCGGTCGAGGGCGAGGTCGAGGAGATCGAGGCCGCGATCCGGGAGGCCGAGCGGGAGCGCGACGACCACCGCGACGCGATCCGCGAGGCCCGCGAGCGGATCGAGGAGATCGAGGCCGCGATCGACGACCGGCTCGACGACGCCGGGCTCGACGCGGCGAGCGAGGCGGCGATCGCCGAGCGCCGCGCGGAGCTCGACGACCGGGAGGCGGCGGTCCGCGACGAGCTCGACGACGAGCGGGTGACGGCCGAGGGGCTCCGAAACCAGGCGACGAACCTCGCCGGGAAGGCGGACGACCGTGCCGAGCGCGCCGCCGAGGTCGAGGCCGAGGCCGACGACCTCGCCGACGAGGCCGAGGCGGCGGCCGAGGCGGCCGACGAGCGCGAGTCCTCGATCGAGGAGCTCCGCGAGGAGGCCGAAGAGATCCGCGAGCGGTTCGCGGCGGCCGACGCCGACGTCGACCGCGACGGGGTCGCCGACGAGTTAGATCGGCTCCGGGAGCGGCGCGGCGAGGTGCGCGAGCGGATCGCGGAGCTGTCGGCCGAGCTGAAGAACGCCCGCGGGCGCGTCGAGGAGGCCGAGGAGCTGCTCGCGGCCGGGAAGTGTCCCGAGTGCGGCCAGCCGGTCGAGGACTCGCCGCACGCCAGCGGGATCGAGGCGGACCGCGAGCGCGTCGAAGCGCTCGAAGCGGAGCTGGAGGACGCCCGCGAGCGCGAGGGCGACCTCGACGACCGGATCGCGGAGCTGGACGGGCTCGCGAGCGCCGCGGACCGGCTCGACGAGATCGACGACCGGGTCGAGACCCTCGAGGAGCGGGTCGCGGAGAAGCGCGACGAGGCGGAACGGAAACGAGAGGCGGCCGAGGCAAAGCGCGAGCGCGACGCCGAGCTCCGCGAAGAGGCGGACGAGACCCGCGAGGTCGCGGAGCAGAAGCGCGAGGAGGCAGCGGCGGCCGCGGCCCGCGTCGAGGAGCTCGAGGCGTCGCTGTCGGAGATCGGCGACGCCCGCGATGCGGTGACGGCGGTCGAGGAGCGCCTGTCGGCGGTCGCGGACGCGGAAGACGAGATCGAGCGCCGCCGCGAGAAGCGGGAGAACCTCGAGGAGGTGAACGACGAGCGGCGCGACCGGCTCGCCGACAAGCGCGAGCGCCGCGACGAGCTGGCCGACGCCGTCGACGAGGCGGCCGTCGAGACGGCGAGGGAGCGGAAGGAAGAGGCCGAGCAGTACCTCGAGCAGGTCGCCGAGGAGCTCGACCGCCTCGACGAGCGGCGGGAGGAGATCCAGAACGCGATCGGCGGGGTGAAAGGCGACATCCGGGAGTTAGAGGAGCTCCGCGAGGAACGTGAGGCGCTCGGCGACCGGGTGGCAGCGCTGGAGGGGCTCCACGAGGAGACGAGCGAGCTGGAGTCGATGTACGGCGACCTGCGCGCGGAGCTTCGCCAGCGCAACGTGGCCGAGTTGGAGCGCACGCTCAACGAGACGTTCGAGCTCGTCTACGGCAACGACGCCTACTCGCACATCGAGCTCGACGGCGAGTACGTCCTCACCGTGTATCAGAAGGACGGCGAGCCGCTCGACCCCGAGCAGCTTTCCGGCGGCGAGCGCGCCCTGTTCAACCTCTCGCTGCGCTGTGCGATCTACCGGCTGCTCTCCGAGGGGATCGAAGGCGCGGCGCCGACCCCGCCGCTCATCCTCGACGAGCCGACCGTCTTCCTCGACTCCGGCCACGTCTCCCGGCTCGTGCGGCTGGTCGAGGAGATGCGCGGCTTCGGCGTGGCCCAGATCGTCATCGTGAGCCACGACGACGAGCTGGTCGGCGCGGCCGACGAGCTGGTCACCGTCGAGAAGGACCCGCGCTCGAACCGCTCGACCGTCCGCCGGGAGGACGCGGCGGAGCTCGACGTCGCGTCGCTCGCGGACGACTGACTGCGGTATCGCCTGAGGGGGCGTCCCCCGGGCGCGTCGATCGACGGCTTCCGGTCGCCCCGCCCGGCGGCGAGCGGCACTCACGCCCCCGTCTGCTCGAACAGATAGACGAACGTACCGAGGGCACCGGCGACGCTAAGCCCGGCGTATACGAGTAGGTACCGCCACGAATCCGCCGCGGAGTATCGGAAAGCTGCAACTGCGGCGACCCCGGCGAGCGCGAGGAGCCCGAACATGACCGGCGGACCGGCCAGTCCGAGACGGTGAGCCAGGAGTCGTTCCGAGGCGAGCGGGGCGAGGAGACCGCAACAGACCGCGAGGAGGGCGGCGGCGAGGCGCCTGTCCCGTCGGAGCGCCATAGACGAGCGTTTTCGGACGACCGGCAAGTGCTTTCTGTCGGCGTCGAACGCCGACGCCGGCGGGGTCGGTCGTCGTCGGCCGCGCGGTCACCCGTCTCCGTTCGCCTCGCCGCGCAACAGCGCCATCGCCTCGGCCGCGACCGGGGTCGCCTCGTAGCCGCGCCGCCCCGCGACCTCGGCCTCCGCGACCAGTCCGGCCGCGCGGAACTCGGAGAGCGCGCCGTGGAGGTCCGACTCGCACATGTCGGCGGCGTCGAGGAGGTCGATCGCGGGGATCGGTCCCTCGTCGACGACCACGGCGAGCAGACCGAGCGACCGGTCGTCGCGGACCGCGCCGAGCGTCCGGCGGACCGGTTCCGGCACGCCGGAGGCGGCGGTCGCGAGCGGCGACTCGCCGTCGACGACGCTGAGCTCCTCGTTGTCGACGTACCGCTCCGCGCCGGTAGCCGGGTCCCGCACGCGGCTGGACTCGGCGGAGCGCTTCACGAGGAGGTACGTCTCGCCGTCGCCGTCGCGGACCGTCTGCATGGTCGGAAGGGGGCGCTCGTCGGACATTACGTTTCCGGGGGCGCCGCCTCGGGGGCGGCGTCCGGGTCCGCGTCGCTCTCCGGAGCCGTGTCGTTCCGAAGATTCGCGTCTGGCTCCGGATCCGCGTCGCGCTTCTCGTCTCGCGACCGCTTCCACGACCGGTACGTCTGGTAAGTCCGGACGCCGGCGAACAGGCCGACGACGAAGAGGGCCGGCCCGACCCGCGACCAGCCCTCGAAGTACCACACCATCGGCCCGAGCGCGACGAGGAGGACGGCGGCGTTGGCGTAGATGACGGCGACGACGAACGCCCGGAGGGTGCGCTGGTCCACGTCGCTCGCGCCCTCGAAGTCGCCCCCGTCGTCGAACGTCTTCACCGAGGGCGCCTTCGGGACGTCGGGCGTCATCTCCCGCTCGGCGTCGGAACTCTCGCCGACGGAGATTTCGCCCTCGTCGTCCTCGTCGAGGCTGAACACGCCCCGGCGTACGCCGCGCCGGGGCAAAGGGGTTCCGGGGCCGAACGAGGCGGCGAGCCGCGCCGGCCGACCGCGGCGCTGGGGCCGGGAGCCCCGTCAGAGCGCGTCGGCGAGCCGTACCGTTCGGCTCGCTTCGACCCACGCGAGCGGGTTCGTGGCGTCGAACAGCACCACGTTCCCGTCGTCTTGGTACACCTCCACCTCGGCGTCGACCGCGTCGGAATCGGCCGGGCGAGCCGCCTGGGATTCGGAACGTGGGTCCGAAGACATGAACCGTGGTAAGTCATCACACATTAAATGCCTTTCCGTGGCGGGATAGCTCGCCGCACCCGAAAGCCGAGTTTTTTAGCCGGGTGACGCCGAAGCACGGGTATGACTCAGTCGGGGCTGTCGGACTTCTCGTCGAGCGGGGACGCGGGCGACGGGGCCGACGGCGGCACGGAAACCGAGCGAGAGGACCTCGCCGCCCAGGAGGCGGCCGTCGTCGCCGGAAGCGGACGGGGACGCGTCAGCGACGTGGTCGACGTCGACGAGGCGAAGTTCCCGGAGTCGACCGGGACCGTCGAGCTGATGATCACCCAGATCGACTACGCCGTCGAGGGGTACGGCAGCGACGAGTACCCGGTCGTCCACGTGTTCGGCCGGCGACCGGCCGAGAACGTCGACGGCGACGCCGAACACGTCGACGGCGACGCCGACCGCGACGTCGTCGAACACCTCCGCGTGCTGGGCGTCGAGCCGTACTTCTACGTCCCCACGGCCGACCTCGACCGCGACCCCGTCGAGGAGTACGACGTGGTGATCGGGACGCGCGAGGAGAACCCGGACGGCGAGCCGTACGAGAGCATCCGCGGCGAGCCGCTCACCCGGATCGTCACGCGCACGCCCCGCGACGTGGGGAACATCCGCGACGACTTCGAGACCAGCTTCGAGGCGGACATCCTCTTCCCGAACCGCTTTCTGATCGACAACGGCCTCAACGGCGGGATCCGCGTCGAGGAGCGGCGCCTCGACGACGGCGAGGGGACGATCCAGGTCCACGAGGGGCACCTCGAACCCGCGGATGTCGACGCCGAGATGCGCGTGAACACCTTCGACATCGAGGTGGACGACCGGCGCGGCTTCCCCGAGGACGGCGAGGAGCCGATCATCTGTCTCACCAGCCACGACTCCTACGACGACGAGTACGTCGTCTGGCTGTACGACGCGCCCGAGGCCGAGATCCCGCCGCCCGAGGACCTCCCCGACTACGAGGGGATCGTCGGCGACGGCGAGGAACTCGACTTCCGGGTCCGCACCTTCGAGGAGGAGGCCGCCATGCTCGACGCGTTCGTCGAGTACATCGACGAGACGGACCCCGACCTCCTGACGGGGTGGAACTTCGAGGACTTCGACGCGCCGTACGTGCTCGACCGGCTGGAGGTGCTCGACGAGGAGAGCGAATACGACCTCGACGTCGACCGGCTCTCCCGGATCGGCGAGGTGTGGCGCTCGGGCTGGGGCGGCCCGGACGTGAAGGGCCGGGTCGTCTTCGACCTGCTGTACGCCTACAAGCGCACGATGTTCACGGAGCTGGAGTCGTACCGGCTCGACGCGGTCGGCGAGCGCGAGCTCGGCGTCGGCAAGGAGCGCTACACCGGCGACATCGGTGACCTCTGGGAGCAGGACCCCGAGCGCCTCCTAGAGTACAGCATCCGCGACGTGGAGCTGTGCGTCGAGATCGACCGGAAGCAGGACGTGATCGCCTTCTGGGACGAGGTGCGCACCTTCGTCGGCTGTAAGATCGAGGACGCTCCGACGCCCGGCGACACCGTCGACATGTACGTCCTCCACAAGGCGTTCGGGAAGTTCGCGCTCCCCACGAAGGGCCAACAGGAGTCGGAGGAGTTCGAGGGCGGCGCCGTCTTCGACCCCATCACCGGCGTGAAGGAGATGGTGACGGTCCAGGACCTGAAGAGCCTCTACCCGATGTGTATGGTGACGATCAACGCCGGGCCGGAGACGAAGGTCGACCCCGCGGAGCACGACGGCGAGACGTACGTCGCGCCCAACGGGACCCACTTCCGAAAGGAGCCGGACGGCATCATGCGCGAGATGGTCGACGAGCTCCTCTCCGAGCGCGAGGAGAAGAAGGCGCTCCGGAACGACCACGAGCCCGGCACCGAGCCGTACGAGCAGTACGACCGCCAGCAGGGAGCTGTCAAGGTTATTATGAACTCTCTGTACGGCGTTACGGGGTGGGATCGGTTCCGCTTATACGACAAAGAGGGCGCAGCAGCCGTCACGGCGACCGGTCGAGAGGTCATCGACTTTACCGAGGAGGCCGCAGAAGAGCTTAATTATCAGGTTGCTTATGGTGATACCGATTCGGTTATGTTATCTCTTTCTGACATGTCAAAGGAGGAGGCGATCGAGACCTCCTTCGAGATAGCAGACCACATCAACGAGCGGTACGACGACTTTGCGCGCGACGAGCTCAACGCCGACGAGCACCGCTTCCAGATCGAGTTCGAGAAGCTCTACCGGCGGTTCTTCCAGGCGGGCAAGAAGAAGCGGTACGCGGGCCACATCATCTGGAAGGAGGGGAAAGACGTCGACGACATCGACATCACCGGCTTCGAGTACAAGCGCTCGGACATCGCCGGCATCACGAAGGAGGTCCAGCAGAACGTCATCGAGACGATCGTGACGGGCGACGACATCGACGAGGACCTAGAGGAGGTGAAGGAGTACCTCGTGGACGTCATCGCGCGCGTGCTCGACGGCGACATGGACCTCGACGAGATCGGGATCCCCGGCGGGATCGGGAAGAAGCTCGACGCCTACGAGACGCCGACCGCACAGGTGCGCGGGGCGAAGTACGCGAACCTCATGCTGGGGACCAACTTCGGCAGCGGGTCGAAGCCGAAGCGGCTCTACATCGAGAAGGTCCACCCCGACTTCTGGGCGCGGATGGAAGACGAGGAGGGGCTCGACCCGCAGCGGGACCGCCTGTACGGGGAGTTCAAGCGCGACCCGGACGTGATCTGCTTCGAGTACGCCGACCAGGTGCCCGACGAGTTCGAGGTCGACTGGGAGAAGATGCTGGACAAGACCCTCAAAGGGCCGATAGAGCGGGTCATCGAGGCGCTCGGGATGTCGTGGGAGGAGGTCAAGACCGGGCAGGAGCAGACCGGGCTCGGCTCGTTCATGTGACCGACGGCGAGGCGAAAGGCGCCGCGTCGAAAGCAGTTTTCGATCGAAAGAAAATTTCTTGGTCGATCTGCGATTTTTGACGGGGAAATGCGTAACCATTAACCCCCTCAACACCCACTATCGAGGTACGAGGCACGAGAATACACATGGCTACTCTCGAAATCAACGATCTTCACGCACGAGTGGCGGAAGAGGGCGGCGAACGAATCCTTCTGGGGGTCGATCTGACCGTCGAGTCCGGGGATATCCACGCGCTGATGGGCCCCAACGGCTCGGGGAAGTCGACGCTCGCGAAGGTTATCGCCGGCCATCCCGCCTACGAGGTCACCGACGGCGAGATCCTGCTCCACCTCAGCGAGGAGGACGTCGCCGACGTCGACGCCGATCTGGACGACGAGGACTATCACTGGGAGCTGCTCGAGCTGGAGCCGAACGAGCGCGCCGCGCTCGGCATCTTCCTCGGCTTCCAGTACCCCGCGGAGATCGAAGGCGTCACCATGACGAACTTCCTCCGGCAGGCGCTCAACGCGAAGGCGGACGAGCGCGAGGAGCTGTTCGAGGACGAGGAGGAGGCTGAAGAGGAGGCCGAGGCCGACGACGAGGACGACGAGGGGTACGAGACCTCTCCGATGGAGGGGCCCGCGGACGACGGCGAGATCGGCGTCGCCGAGTTCCAGGAGATCCTCTCGGAGAAGATGGAGCTGCTCGACATGGACGAGAAGTTCATGCAGCGCTACCTCAACGCCGGCTTCTCCGGCGGCGAGAAGAAGCAGAACGAGGTCCTCCAGGCCGCGATGTTGGAGCCCAGCGTCGCCGTGCTCGACGAGATCGACTCCGGGCTCGACATCGACCGCCTGAAGGACGTTTCGAAGGGGATCAACGCGCTCCGCGACGAGCAGGGCACGGGCATCCTCCAGATCACTCACTACCAGCGCATCCTCGACTACGTCGAGCCCGACCACGTCCACGTCATGCTCGACGGCGAGGTCGTCAAGAGCGGCGGTGCGGAGCTCGCCGAGAAGCTGGAGGACGAGGGGTACGACTGGGTCCGCGAGGACGCCTTCGAGGCGGCGTAACCGAATGCGGGCACGCGACACACGTAAACACGGAAAGCGGTAACAAAACACTATGAGTTCACAACAGGACGACCTCAAGGAGACAGACACCGAGGCTCGCTTCGAGTTCAAGAAGGAGGAGAAGTCCGCCTTCCAGAGCGAGAAGGGCCTCACCGAGGAGACGGTCCGCGTCATCTCGGAGGACAAGGACGAACCGGAGTGGATGCTGGAGCGGCGACTGCGCGCGCTCGAGCAGTTCCAGGAGATGCCGATGCCGACCGACTGGCCCGGCCAGCCGGACCTCTCGGAGGTCGACATCAACGAGATCGTTCCGTACATCCGACCGGACATCGACAAGCGCGGCGGCGCCGACAGCTGGGAGGACCTCCCGGAAGAGATCCAGGACACGTTCGACAAGCTGGGCATCCCGGAGGCCGAGAAGAACGCGCTCTCGGGCGTCGGCGCGCAGTACGAGTCCGAGATCGTCTACCAGAACATGCAGGAGCGCTGGGAGGAGAAGGGCGTCATCTTCTGTGACATGGACAAGGCCGTCCGGGAGCACGAGGAGATCGTCCGCGAGCACTTCATGACGAAGTGCGTCCCCCCGAGCGACAACAAGTTCGCGGCGCTTCACGGCGCCATCTGGTCCGGCGGCTCGTTCGTCTACGTCCCGGAGAACACCACCGTGGAGATGCCGATTCAGGCGTACTTCCGGATGAACTCCGAGGGGATGGGCCAGTTCGAGCACACGCTCATCATCGCCGAGGAGGGCTCCGAGGTCCACTACATCGAGGGCTGTTCCGCCCCGAAGTACTCGGCCTTTAATCTCCACTCCGGCGGCGTGGAAGTGTTCGTCGGCGAGGACGCCCACGTTCAGTACTCGACCGTACAGAACTGGTCGAAGAACACGTACAACCTGAACACCAAGCGCGCCATCGCAGAGAAGGGCGGACGCATGGAGTGGATCTCGGGGTCGATGGGGTCGAAGGCGACGATGCTGTACCCGTCGACGATCCTGAAGGGCCGCGGCGCCTCCGACAACCACATCACCATCGCCTTCGCGGGCGAGGGTCAGGACATCGACACCGGCGCCAAGGTGTACCACAACGCGCCGGACACCAAGTCCACCGTCGAGTCGAAGTCGATCGCGAAGGACGGCGGCCGCACCAACTACCGCGGCCTCGTCCACATCGCGGACGGCGCGGAGAACTCCTCGACGGCCGTCGAGTGCGACGCGCTGATGTTCGACAACGAGTCGACGTCGGACACGATGCCGTACATGGAGATCAACGAGTCGAAGGTCGACGTCGCCCACGAGGCGACCGTCGGGAAGATCGGCGACGAGGACATCTTCTACCTCCAGTCGCGCGGTCTCGACGACGACGACGCGAAACAGATGATCGTCTCGGGGTTCATCGAGCCGATCACGGAGGAGCTGCCGATCGAGTACGCCGTCGAGCTGAACCGGCTCGTCGAGCTGGAGATGGAAGGTTCGCTCGGATAACATGAGCACGAAGCAAATCGAGAGCCTCTCGGAGGACACGGTACGACGCATCGCCGACGAACGCGACGAGCCCGAGTGGCTCTTGGAGACCCGCCTGGACGCGCTGGCGGCCTTGGAGACCGCGGAACTCCCCGACGTCATCCAGACGCCGGGCCGCCGCTGGACCGACCTGGAGGCGCTCGACTTCGAGGCGCTCGTCGACCCGCTGAACCAGGCGGACGAGACCGAGCGGACCGCGGGCGACGACGAGGCCGTCGTCCTCCCGTTCACCGAGGCGCTCGCCGAGTACGGCGACGTCATCGAGGCGAACTTCGGCTCCGTCCTCGATCCCGAACACAACTACCTCACGGCGCTTTCGGTCGCGCTCTTTACCACGGGGACGTTCGTCTACGTCCCCGAGGGCGTCGACGTCGAGGACGTGACGGTGCGCGCGGAGATGAACTCCCGCTCGCTGTTCAGCCAGACGCTCGTCGTCGCCGAGGAGTCGTCGTCGGTGACGATCCTCGAGTCGATCGAGACCGGTGACGGCGAGGCCGCCGCCTCGGCGGGAGGCGACGACCGCTACTTCTCGAACCTCGTCGAGGTCGTCGCGGGCGAGAACGCGAACGTCCAGTTCGGCTCGCTACAGAACCTCGACGACGACTCGTACACCTACTCGCTGAAGCGCGGCGTGACCGACACGTACGCGACCGTCGACTGGATCGAGAGCAACTTCGGCTCGAAGCTCACCCGCTCCGACATCGAGACCGAACTCGACGGCGACGGCTCCGAGAGCCAGATCGTCGGGACGTTCTTCGGCACCGACGACCAGCACTTCGACATCAACGCCCGCGTGTGGCACCAGGCGGAGCAGACGACCGCCGACCTGGTGACGCGCGGCGTGCTCGACGACGTCGCCCGCTCCGTCTACGAGGGGGTCCAGGACGTGGGCGAGGACGCGTGGAACACCTCCAGCTACCAGCGCGAGAACACGCTGATGCTGTCGGACGACGCCGAGGCGGACGCGTCCCCGAAGCTGATCATCCACAACCACGACACCGAGGCCTCCCACTCCGCGACGGTCGGACAGGTCGACGCCGAAGACCTGTTCTACCTCGAGAGCCGCTCGATCGACTCGCGGACGGCTCGGAACATGCTCGTCGAGGGCTTCTTCGTGCCCGTCTTAGAGGAGATCGCGGTCGACGAGTTCCGCGACGACGTCGAGGAACTCGTCTTGAAGCGCCTTCAGTAACGGTCGGCGCCCGCCCGTTCGTCCGCCCGCCGAACGGATTTTTCCCGTCTCGTCCGCGGAGCGACCGGCCCGCGAGGGGAACGGTTTAAGACCGACGACGCCCGAGTCGGAGGTATGCGAACCCGCGTATCGCGCCGTCTCGGGTGGTCGCGGTGAGCGTGAGCCAGCGGGTCGCCTCCGACGACCAACTCGCGCGGCTGCTCCAGATCGGAATCGTGTTAGAGGAGGTCGTCGAAGCGCGAACGCACCGTCACTACCGGCAGCTGGACGCCGAACTCGACGAAGAGATCGAGACGCTGCTCGCGGACGCGGCCGAGGAGTCGGCCGACCACCGCGAACGGCTGGAGGCGCTCATCGAGGGGCTCGGCGTCGACAGCGTCCCGTTCGGCGAGATCGAGTCGCTGGTCGACGCCCGGTACGGCCGGACGCGGCCGGAGGACTTCGACGGCGTGTTGTACGACCAGCTGTGTAACGAGGAGACCGCCTACAAGTTCTACGACGACCTCATCGAGGCGATCGAGGACTCGGAGGCGGCGTTCTCGATCGACCGCGGGGAGCTGCTCGCGACCCTGACGACGATCCGCGACGAGGAGGCCGAGGGCGTACGGAAAGTCACGGAGGTCATGGAGCGCCGATGAACCGGAGAGACGAGACGCCGACGAGCGCCGACGGAGGAGAGCCGTGAACACCGCAGATCAGTACCTCAAGACGATATACGTCGTACAGGAGACCGAAGACGGCCCCGCCTCGACCGGGTCGATCGCCGACGCGCTCGGCGTCAGCCCGGCCAGCGCCAACGAGATGATCGGCAAGCTCGAGGAGCGCGGGCTCGCCGAACACGAGAAGTACAAGGGCGTCCGGTTGACGGACGACGGCATCGTGCGGGCGAGAGACGCCCTCCAGACGTACTGTATCATCGAGCGCTTCCTCGCGAACGTCCTCGCGGTCGAGGACTTCCAGGCCGAGGCGCGCGAGCTGGAGGCCGTCATCGACGACACGGTCGCGGAGCGGCTCGACACGATCATCGACCGACAGCCGGAGTGTCCGGACTGCTTCGACCCGGAGACCGACGCCTGCGCGTGTCTGGAGGTCGCGCCGACGCCGGTCGAACCGGAGCAGCAGTAAGGAAAAGCGCCGCGGGAGGCCTTCAGAGAGCCGTTTTAGCTGAATGTAGGCGGTAAGCCGCCTTCCTTAAGGAGCAACGCAGGCGGCGAGTAGGCAGGGGTAGTTCACACGCCGGTCGAGTACCGCAGGATGCCGGCGATGCCGCCGAACGCGTCGAGCAGCTGTTCGCCCTTCTCGAAGTCCGTGGAGATGAACTTCGTGTCCGTCCCGCGCTGTCCCGCGATGGCCATCAGGTGTTCGATGACGTCTTCCCGCTCCTCGACCGCGGCCGCCTCGCCGCACTCGCTGCACTCGTGGTCGGGCGTCGAGTGGCGGGCGTCGAGCACCTCGTACTCCTCGTGGCCGTTCGGGCACTCGTAGACGACGACGTCGGAGCGGAGGTCCTCGGAGATGAGCAGCCGGTCGACGGAGCCCATGATCAGGTTCCGGCGGGTCTGTTCGAAGCCGTAGGTGGCCTCCTCGCCGGTGTTGAGCTTCTCGAAGAACTCCTCCATGTTGCGTTTGTCCTCGACGATCTCCTGGTCTGCGAGCACCTCGCTGGCGTTGTCGACGAGGTCTTTCAGCCCGGACTCGTCGGTGTAGGCCACGTCGAACTTGCCGAGGACCTTGTCCTGGAGCTCGTGGTGGAGGTAGTCGCCGTCGAGGAACTCGTCTTTCGTCGGGGAGGGACCGCCGACCAAGATCCCGTCGAGCTCGTGGCGCTTATCGACGAACAGGTCGTCCGCCATCCCCGCGACCTCCTGGTAGAAGTTGTCGATGGCTTCGAGCCGCAGGCGGGCGAACCGCTGTGCGGACTGGCCGCCCTTCCGCTGTTTGCCGGGGACGAGCGAGGAGGCGGACTTGACGGCCTCGACGCGTTTCCCCTTCAGCCAGCCGACGTTCGCCTCGCGGCGGTCCAAGACGATGAGCCCGAACAGCCCGGAGTCTTCGAGCATGTGTTCGAGCGGCTCGGTGAGGAACTCCGAGTCGCAGTGGTAGCGGAACGACTCGACGGGCTGCGGGGGTGACTCCAGCGTCCGGGTGACCATGTCGGTCTGGCCGCCGCCCGCGTCGATGGCGCCCGAGAATATCACGATGCCGTTGTCGGGCGGGAAGGTGTCGTAGTAGCGCAGTCGGTCCTTGATCGACGTGAGCGCGTCTTGGACGGCGGTCCGGGTCTGCTTCGACTTGATGTTCGACGCCTCGCTGTGCTCCTGCGTGACGTGGGCCACCACGTCGGATATCTGCCGGTCCTCGGGGATGTAGATAGTGACGAGCTGGGTGCCGGAGCCCTCGTACTCCTTGAGTTCCTCGATCACCTTGCGGAACTCGTACTTCCGGCGGTCCTCGTTCGCCTCCTGTGCGTCGCTACTCATTACCTACAGTTCGCTCCCGTGCGGGTAAGTAAGCTTTGACCTGCGGGCTCTCTCCGATGAGACGCCCCGCCTCGGCCGCGAGCGGCCGCGTCGAGGCGGGAGCCGTTTCAGTCGTACTGCTCTTCGAGGTAGTCGACGATGTCGTCGCTCTCGTACATCGTGACGCCGCGATCGGTGTCGACGAGGTAGGGGATCTGGTCTTCGCCGCCCGCGGTGAGCTCGTCGTGGGTCACCTCGTTGGTCACGTCGCCGCCGGCGTTGCCCGGGAGCCGCGGGTTGTGCGCGACGTAGGAGACGCCGAGCTCGGAGAGCGTCTCGCGGACCTTCGCGCAGTGCGGACAGCCTTCCGACTGGGAGAGTTCGAGCATCGGCCGAGCGTACGACGGCCAGGACGAAACCGTTTGCGGGCGGGGCGGTGAGCGGCGCCGGATCGAGACCGTCGAACCCGGCGGTTACATCGACTCCGGGGCCTCGACGCCGAGCACGTCGAGCGCGTTCGCCATCGTGTGTTTCGCGGCCGCGACGACCGCGAGGCGGGCGTCGCGCAGCTCGGCGGTCTCGGCGGTCAGGACCGGGCACTCGCGGTAGAAGGCGTTGTACGCGTCCGCGAACTCGCGGGTGAAGGTGGCGACCGTGTGCGGCTCCAAGTCGTCCGCCGCGGCCTCGATAACGGCCGGGAACCGCGCGACTTCGCGCAGGAGCTCGCGGGCCGCCTCGGTCTCTAAGACGCCCGCGTCCACGTCGAGCGCGTCGGGGTCGACCTCGCCGTCGGCGTCGGCCGTCACGCCCGGCACGTCGATTCCGGCGGTCGCGGCCTCGCCGAGGATGCCGGCGCAGCGCGCGTGGACGTACTGGACGAACGGCGCCGACTGCGCCTCGAAGTCGAGCGCGTCCTCCCACTCGAAGGTGATCGCCTTCGCGGGCTGCTTCGAGACGATGTCGTACCGCACGGCGCCGATGCCGACCTGATGGGCGATGCGCTCGACGTCCTCGTCGGTGAGGTCGTCGTCGCGGATGCGGTCGTCCATCCGGGACTCGACCGCGTCGCGGGCGCGGTCGATGGCCTCGTCGAGCAGGTCGTCGAGCATCACGCCCGTCCCCTGCCGGGTCGACATCTTCCCGTCGGGGAGGTTGACGTACGAGTAGATGACGTGGCCGAGCCGGTCGGTGTCGTTGCCGAGCAGTTCGAGGGTCGCGCCGAGCTGGTCGGCCTGTAGCTTGTGGTCCTCGCCGAGGACCGTGACCGCGCGGTCGTAGTTCTCGAACTTCCACTCGTGGTGAGCCAGGTCGCGGGTGGTGTAGAGGCTCGTGTCGTCCGAGCGCAGGAACACGAGGTTCTTGTCGATCCCCCACTCGTCGAGCTCCAGTTGCCAGGCGTCCTCCTCGTAGACCGCGTGGTCGGTCTCCTTGAGTCGCGCCGCGATATCGTCGGTCGAGCCGTCGCGCATGAACCGCGTCTCCTTGACGAACTCGTCGAACTCCGCGGGGAGACGCGCGAGGCAGTCCTTCATTCCGCCGAGGACCGCGTCGACGACCTCGCCGACGCGCTCGTACGTCGCCTCGTCGCCGGCTTCGAGCCCCTGGAGGATCGACTGTATCTCCGCTTCCGCGGCCTCGACCGCGTCGGCGTCGGCCTCCTCTAAGAAGGCGTTCCCCTTCCGGTAGTAGCGCACGAGGTCGTACTCCGCGCGGTCGCGCGCCGGGTCGTCGTCGAGGTCGGACTCGTCGAACCGCTCGTACGCCCACGTGAACACCGCCATCTGCCGGCCCGCGTCGTTGACGTAGTAGTGGCGGTCGACGTCGTACCCCGCGTACTCCATGAGGTTCGCGACGGCGTCGCCGACGATCGGGTTGCGCGCGCGGCCGACGTGGACCGGGCCGGTCGGGTTCGCGCTGGTGTGTTCGACGACCACGCTCGTGTCGCGGTCGGGGAGCGCGCCGTAGTCGGCGGCGGCGGCGGCCACGTCGAGGGTGTCCGCGAGGTAGCGCTCGTTCGCGTGGAAGTTGACGTACGGCCCCGCGGTGTCGACGCTCGCGACGTAGTCGGCGCCCTCGACCGACACCGCCTCCGCGACGGTCGCCGCGACGTTCGGCGGCGCGTCGCCGACCTCGTCCGCGAGCCGGAAGGCGACGCTGGAGGCGAGCGTCGCGTCCATGTCGTCGGGCGGGCGTTCGATGCCGAGGTCGTCGGTCGGGAGGTCGAGCGAGCCGAGCGCGTCCGCGAGCGCCGCCTCGACCGCCGACCGGAACTGCCTGAACATACCGTCCGTTCGACGGGCGGGTTAAAAGGCCCTTCCGAAGCGGCTCGGGGGGCGAGGCGTGGGATCGAAGAAACGAAATTGAGACACTCTGGACTGCGGTGGCGCGCGCCTGCGAGGCCGCATCGCGGCCGAGCCGCGAGGGACCGGAGGTCCCTCTGGAAGCCGGCGCGAAGCGCCGGCGACAGCACCGCGCGAGGGACGCGGCGAACGCGAGCGGCGAAGCCGCGAGCCGTGAGCCGCGAGGCTGGGGAGGAGTGAGGTGCGGGGCTGTACGGGGCGGGACTCAAAGGGGCAGCCGGGAGGCCGCCGTAGGCGACGCAAGCACTGGAACGAGGGAGCGAACGGAGTGAGCGACCGAGTGAAGCGCGCAGCGAGCGTACGGCGGCCTCCCGGCTGGGGCTTTAGAAGTGTTCACCGCCGATCCACAGTTAGCTGTTTATAAACGAGCGGCTGGGGTTTTGGCGGTGTCCACCGCTGATCCACAGTCGACCACGTACAGCCGAGCGGCTGGGGCTTTGGAGGCCTTCTCCGTCGATCCGTCAGCAGCGATTTATACGTAAGCGGCTGGGGCTTTGGCGGTGTTCACCGCAGGTCTACAGACGATTATTTGTCGCTGTTGAAATCCTATTCTCCAGACAGATTTTGCCTGAAACGTCTAGTCGCTGAAGAGTGCGAATGGAGCAAGCCCGAATGGGTGAAATAGGGACGAATACCTGTTCGATAACTCTTAGTTCAGCTATAGGTTCTCGTACACATCGAGGAAATGTGTTTCTGAAAAGTCCTGTGGATCTGACCAAGACGATTCGTCGTCGTCTTCGTTCTCAGTCCAGATTTGTATTTCTGGATCATACTTTTCGAGCATCTCAGAGTCTCCTCCGTCGTCTTCTTGCGCAACCTCACCAAATTGGGCAGCTAATATCGTGGTGAAAGCTGCGTCTTCGATGTCTGATAATAAAGCGTCGGGTTTTACCCTAAGTTCACCAACAATATTCCCATTTACTGCTACTTTTTGAAAAGTTTTGTATTCTGGTGGATCATCAGGATCTTGGCTTGGCATAGGTATTACGAATAACAGATTGACTTAAATCTTTATATAGGTCAACTCTTGTTCTGTCGGCTACAACCGGTAGAAACCAAGAACCTCGTAGTTGAGGCCGAACAATCACGTCCGCTATCCGTACCGTACCATCTGTACTGAGCGATTTGTTAGTCCTCTGTATTGACCGCTGGTGGGGCAGAATATATCACTCGTTGAGGGTTTCACCAGAGCCGGTTATTTATAAGCGAGCGGCCGAGGGTTCAGAAGCCTCCCGCAGAACAGCCGATCCCGGAGTCGGATTCTTACGAGACGATCTCGTCGATAAGCTCGCGGGCGCTGCGCCGGACCGCCGCGTCGCTCTCGATCGACGGCTCCCAGCCGAGGTCGGCCAGCTTCGCGATCGACAGGCGCATCTTCGGCACGTCGCCGGTCCAGCCGCGGTCGCCGCCGGTGTAGGCGTACTCGGGGTCGACGCCCAGCTCATCGCTCACGATGTCGGCGATGTCGGTGACGGAGGTCGTCGTCCGCGTGCCGAGGTTGTACACGTTGTACGCGTCGTCGGCGCCCTCGACGACGTGCCGGATCGCGTCGACGCACTCGGTGACGTACATGTACGACTTCTCCTGGCGGCCGTCGCCGAGGATCTCCAGCTCCGTCGGGTCCTCGTCCAGCTTCTCGATGAAGTCGGGGATCACGTTGCCGCGCTGGCGCGGGCCGACGATGTTCGCGAAGCGAAACACCCACGACTGAATCCCGTAGGAGTGGGCGTGCGTGGAGATGAGCCCCTCGTCGGCGAGCTTCGAGGAGCCGTAGATCGAGATGGGTTCGAGCGGGCCGTAGTCCTCGGCCGTCGGCCGCGGCGCCTCGCCGTACACCGTCGACGAGGAGGTGAACGCGAACCGGTCGACGCCGACCTCGCGCATCCGCTCTAAGACGTTGTACGTCATCTCGGTGTTCTCCTCGAAGAGGACGCGGTCGTCGTCGTAGTTCGTGTCGGTGTACGCCGCGAAGTGGAAGACGACGTCGAGGTCCTCGGTGACCGCGCGGGCGACGTCGTCGGGGTCGGTCACGTCGGCCGCGACGAACTCCGCGCCGTCGGGCACCCGGTCGCGGGTCCCCTTCGAGAGGTCGTCGGCGACGCGGACGGCCGCGCCGCGGTCGAGCAGGTCGGCCGCGAGGTGGCTCCCGACGAGGCCGGCGCCGCCGGTGACGAGCACGCGCGAATCGGCGAGGTTCATACCGGACTGTCGGTGGTTGCGGATAAGTAGGTGTGGAATCGGGGCGGGAGTCGAGCGGGACAGGAACAGGGCGGAACGCGACTACAGGTTCTCGAACGCTTCGTCGACGAGTTCGCCGGTATCGGCGACGATGCTCGCCATCTCGTCGTCGTCCGGCGCCATCCCGACGAGCCGAGCGATACGCATGATGGAAACGTGGTAGACGCGCTGTTTGCCGGGGGCCTCTTCCCAAATAACGACGTTACACGCCATCAGCGCGCCGAGCTTGTTGTCGGTCGCGTCGAGCGCGCGGTCGGCGACCTCGGGGTTACACGCGCCCAAGACGTAGTAGGGGTCGCGGCCCGCGTCCACCTTCTCGTTGAGCATCTCCGACGGCGAGAACTCGACGGGGACGCCGAATCCGGCGTCGGTGAACACCTCGCGGACGTGTTCGATCGCCTCCTCGTGGTCCATCTCGAGGGTGGCTTGCTGTTCACCGATGTCGTCTGGATCGATCTGACTCGGGTCGATTGGAAGCGTCATTCGTGTATTGTCTTGGGCCTACGTAACAAAGGCTCTTCGGATAGCACACGGAGAGAGCGGTGACGCGACCAGTTGGACATCCACGGCACGACGTCCGGCCGCAACAGTATTGTGCTATTTGAGAACAACTTTAACCCGCTCTGCCGCCCTACTGTTCGATATGACGTCCGGTTCAGTGCGCGAGGACCTCGAACGCGACCTGGAGTGTCTCGACCTCTTAGAGTGCGTTCACGGGCTCAACGATCGGGACCAGACGGTTTTTCAGGAGCTACACCAGACGGACGGAGACCTCACCGTGGACGACGTGGCGGACCGACTGGACTGCGAGCGGTCGACGGCGTACCGGTCGATTTCGCGGCTCGTCGACGCCGGTGTCGTCGTTCAGCGACAGGAGAACTACGACCACGGCGGGTACTACTACGCGTACCGACCGCGAACGTCCGAGGAGGCCGCGCGCGAAATGCGACGGCTGCTCAACAGCTGGTACGCGACCGTCAATCAGCTCGTACAGGAGTTCGAGGACCGGTACGGACGCGAAACGGCAGGGCGTGAGGACCGGCCGATTCGACCCGATCCCTGACGCGCGGGCGACCGCACCACCCGCCGACGTACCCACGCGATCCGCCGCCACGGTATTGTGTGAATTATACAAAATAAATAAATCGGTGGGGACCGAAGGTGAACTCATGTCCGAGGAGACGGGAGCGGCCCCGACGACGACCGGCGAAGACGCTCCCGCCGAGTACGTGCGGGCAAACCGCGAGGCGCTGGTCTCGCTGGCCCTCGACCTGCTCGCAGTCGACACGTCGAATCCCCCCGGCGACACGCGGGAGATCGTCGCCGCGATCGAGCGGTTCCTCGACCCCCTCCCGGTCGAGGTCGAGCGGTTCGCCGTCGACCCGGCGAAGCCGAACCTGCTCGTGCGGGTCCCCGGCGACGCCGACCGCACGCTGCTGTTCGACGGGCACCTCGACACCGTGCCCTTCGACGCCGACGCATGGACGCGCGACCCGCTCGGCGAGCGCGACGACGACCGCGTCTACGGGCGGGGCGCGACCGACATGAAGGGCGCCGTGGCGTCGTTGCTGTTCGCGATCCGAGCCTTCGCGGCCACCGAAACCGACCCGTCCGTCGACCTCCTGTTCGCCTTCGTGAGCGACGAGGAGGTGGGCGGCGACGCCGGGCTCCCGGCGCTGCTCGACGCGGGGCTGCTCGACGCGGACGCCTGCGTGATCGGCGAGCCGACCTGCGAGGAGGGCCGCCGCTCCGTCACGGTCGCGGACCGGGGGAGCATCTGGCTGACGCTCGAGGCGTCGGGCGAGGCGGCGCACGGCTCCCGGCCGACGCTCGGCGTCAACGCCGTCGACCGACTGTACGACGCCGTCGAGACGATGCGCGATCGATTCGGTACCGAGCGGCTGGCGATCGGCGCCGAGATGGAGCCGATCGTCGAGGAATCGGTCGCGTACTACGCCCTGTCGATGGGCGAGGCGGCCGCGCGGGACCTGTTCCGATATCCGTCGATCAACCTCGGCGTCTTCGAGGGCGGCGACGCGGTGAACGCCGTCCCGGACTCGGCGCGCGCCGAGGTCGACGTACGGCTGACGGCCGGCGTCCACACCCCCGACGTGCTCGCGGGGATCCGCGAGTGCGTCGCCGACTGCGAGGGGGTCGCGATCGCCGATGTCTCGTGGAGCGTCGGCACGGCCGAAGACCCCGACGGTCCGCTCGTCGAGGCCGTCGCGTCGACGGCGGCGGGCGTTACCGGTGACCGCGTGTTCAGGCGGAGCGCCACGGGCGGCGGCGACGCCAAGAGGCTTCGGAACGCCGGGATCTCGACCGTCGAGTTCGCGCTCGGGACCGACACGCTCCACGCGCCCGACGAGTACGTCCCGGTCGACGCGCTCGTCGACAACGCGGTCGTCTACGCCCGGCTACCGGCGGCGTGGCGCGCGGAGACGGACCGATAGTCGACGCCCCGCACCCGCCCGGTACACGTCGGTGGGACGGTCGAGGTACCGCGGTCGCGATCGGCCCGTCCGCCTCCCGTCAGAGTGTTTCTAGAATATTGGAATTTACTCACAATACTAATACCACACGCCCGTAACTACCGCGTGTGAGACCGTCATGACCGACATCGAACCTCAAGAGACCGTCGACGCCAGAGGCGCAGCGTGTCCCGGCCCGCTGATGGACCTCATCGGAGCGATTCGGAGCGCCGAGTCGGGGGACGTCGTCCGACTCCTGAGCGACAACGATCAGTCGCTCACCGACGTCCCCGAGTGGGCCGAGGAGGCCGGCAACGAGCTGCTCGCCGTCGAGGAGCGCGACGACCACAACGCGTTCTACGTGGAGAAAGCATGACCGAGCGCGTCGTCATCGTCGGGGGCGGGACCGGCGGCACCGTCCTCGCCAACGACCTCGCAGATCGGCTCGAACCCGAGCTCGACGCCGGCGACGTCGAGGTCACCCTGATCAACGACGACCCCGACCACGTCTACAAGCCGGTCTGGCTGTACGTGCCGTTCGGACAGCGCGAACCGGCGGACGGTCGCCGCGCGCTCGACGAACTGGTCGACGACGCGGTCGACCTCCGGATCGATCGGGCGACCGAGATCGATACCGACTCCCGGCGGCTCCGGTTCGACGGCGGCGGGCCGTCGATGGCGTACGATCACCTCGTCTTGGCGACCGGGTCGACGCTGGAGCCCGACCGGGTTCCCGGCCTCGCGGCGGGCGGCCACGACTACTACAGCGAGTCGGGCGCGACCGCCCTGCGCGAGGAGTTGCTGTCGTTCACCGAGGGCGAGCTCGTGTTGAGCGTCGTCGGCACTCCCCACATGTGTCCGGCGGCGCCGCTGGAGTTCGTCTTCATAGCCGACGACTGGTTCCGCGAGCGCGGCCTGCGCGAGGACGTCGACATCACCTACACGTACCCGATCCAGCGCGTCCACGGCAATCCCCACATCGCCGAGTGGGCCCGCCCCATCATGGAGGAACGGGACATCAACGTGGAGACGTTCTTCAACGCCGAGTCGGTCGACCCCGACGCGGAGACGGTCACGTCGATGGAGGGGACCGAGCTCGACTACGACCTCCTCGTGACGATCCCGCCCCACGGCGGCGTCGACCTGATCGAGGCGGCCGGGCTCGGCGACGACGGCTGGGTCGACGTCGACAAACACACCTTGGAGGCCGAGGCCGCCGAGAACGTCTACGCGCTCGGCGACACCGCCGACACCGGCGTCCCGAACGCGGGCAGCGTGGCGCACTACCAGGCCGGCGTCGTCGGCCGGCGCCTCGCCAGCGAGGTCCGCGGTCGCCCGGCGACGGCGACGTACGACGGCAAGACGCTGTGCTTCGTCGAGACCGGAACCGACGCGGCCTCGTTCGTCGAGTTCGACTACGAGACCCCGCCGTCGCCTGCGCCCCCCTCGGAGAAGCTCCACTGGTCGAAGCTGGCGTACAACGAGTCCTACTGGCTCACCGCGCGGGGGCTGCTCTGACCATGTCCGAGACGGATCCTTCCGAGTCGGCCGAACTCGAGGCGGCGATCCGAGAAAATCCCGAGGCCGTCGCCGCGTTCGTGGAGCGGCTCGACGCCGTCAACGAGCTGCTGGATGCCCTCTCCTTGGGCGAGAGCGCGCTCTCCGACGAGATGGTCCGCGAGCTCTCGGCAACGGGGTCGACGCTCGCGGAGTCCGCCGACGGGCTGGCGACCGACGAGACCGTCGAGCTGGCCGAGCGGGTCGGCGAGAACGGCGACGAGCTGCGGGCGGCGCTCGACACGCTGCTCGAACTCCAGCGGAGCGGGACGCTCGACGAGCTGGCCGAGATCGCCGAGGTCGGGTCGCTGGCGACCGCGGCCCTCGACGACGAGATGGTGAGGTCGCTGGCCGGCACCGGCGCCGCGCTCGGCGAAGTGGCGCAGACCGCGGCCGACGACGACGCCCGCGACGGCGTCGAGACGCTGCTGAAGGGCGTCGGCGAGGCGGAGCGCGAACCGCCAGAGCGGGTCGGGGCCGTCGGGCTGCTCCGCGGCGTGCGCGACCCGGAGGTCCAGTACGGGCTGGGCTACCTGCTGGCGGTGGCGGGCGCGATCGGCCGCGAGCGCACCGCCGGGGAGTCGTAGCGGGAGAACGGGAGTTCGGGGATCGGAACAGCGGTTCGTTTTTCGGCGGTCAGACGAGCAGCTGGATGTCCGCCTCGGCCATGTCCTGGAGCGCGGTGGCGGCGCCGACGCCCGCGGTGACGCCGTCGTAGAAGTCGTCCTCGTCGTAGTCCATCAGGTCGATGGTCATCTGACAGGCCTGGAACTCCACGCCCATGTCGAGGCTCGTCTCGAGGAGCTCCTCGACCGTGGCGGTGTCGTTGTCCGCGATCCGCTTTTCCATCATCCGCGTCGTCACGCGGTCCATGCCGGGGAGCGCGGCGACGGCGTTGGGGACGGGCATGTTGGGGTTGCCGACGGAGCTGAGCTTGAGGCTCTTCGAGCGCTCCTCGTGGAGGATGTCGAGCCCCCAGAACGTGTGGAAGACGGTCACCTCGTAGCCGAACGCGGCCGCGGTGCTGGCGAGGATGAGCGGCGGGTACGCCATGTCGAGCGTCCCCTTCGTGGCGATGATGCTCATTTTCTTGCCGCCGTCGTCGGCCTCGGCGAGCGCGTCCTCGAGCTCGTCGACGCGCGCGGCCAGCTCCGCGCGGGAGGGGGCGTCGCCGTCGGTCGCCTCGGAGGCGCCGTCGGAGGCGTCGTCGGCCGACGCGTCGGATGTGTCCGTGCCCATCGTTACTCGGTCTTGCGGACGTAGTGTTTGTACACGTCGTCGCCCTCCGTCTGGTCGACGAGCTCGACGCCCGCGGTGCCGTCGGCCCAGCCGTCGATGTCGCTCATGCTGCCGGGGTCGGTCGCCAGCACTTCGAGGACCTCGCCCGCGGCGAGACCGTCGATGGCGGACTTCGTCTTCACCACTGGCATTGGGCACGATGCGCCTTTCACGTCGAGCGTCTCCGCGATGTCGAATTCGGAACTCATTGTGTATCTGCTCCGGCCGCGTGTATTGGAGCTATCGCACAATACCCTCCACCAAGGTAAAAGATTGTTGTTTCTTGTGAAGATCGCCAACTACCATATAACGCGAAACGTATTTAGGCACTCTATAACCCGTATTAGATACTTTAGAGGAATATCTGATGCCCGCGACCGGCAATAGTATTGTTCAAAAAAGGAAATACTATGAAAATTCTTTTGTGCGTCGACCCGGTAGAACCGACCGCGAAATATGAATGCCGACGACTTTCCGACTCCGGACGTCGACGTCGATTCCGTCGACCCGGACTCGCTCAAACGTCGAATCGACGCCGGCGAGGACGTGACGATCCTCGACACGCGTATGGGGTCTGACTACGAGGAGTGGCGCATCGACGGCGAGAACGTCGCGTCGATCAACGTCCCGTACTTCGAGTTCCTCGACGACGAGATCGACGACGACGTCCTCGATCGGATCCCCGACGACCGCGAGGTGACCGTGCTGTGCGCGAAGGGCGGCGCCAGCGAGTACGTCGCGGGCGCGCTCGCGGAGCGCGGCTACGACGTCGACCACCTCGAAGACGGGATGAACGGCTGGGCGAGCGTCTACGAGGCCGTCGAGGTCGAGCGCTACGACGGCGCCGGCACGCTCCTCCAGTACCAGCGTCCGTCCTCGGGCTGCCTCGGCTACCTCCTCTATCACGACGGCGAGGCCGCGATCATCGACCCGCTCCGGGCGTTCACCGACCGCTACCTCGACGACGCGGACGACCTCGGCGTCGACCTGACGTACGCGCTCGACACGCACGTCCACGCCGACCACGTCTCGGGCGTGCGCGACCTCGACGCCGAGGGCGTGGAGGGCGTCATCCCGGCGGCCGCCGTCGACCGCGGCGTCACGTACGCCGACGAGCTGACCACGGCCGAAGACGGCGACACCTTCGAGGTCGGCGGCGCGACGATCGAGGCCGTCTACACCCCCGGCCACACGACCGGGATGACCTCCTACCTCGTCGACGAGAGCCTCCTCGCGACCGGCGACGGGCTGTTCGTCGAGAGCGTCGCCCGCCCCGACCTCGAAGAGGGCGACGAGGGCGCCCCCGACGCGGCGCGCATGCTGTACGAGTCGCTACAGGAGCGCGTCCTCTCGCTGCCGGACGACACGCTCGTCGGCGGCGCGCACTTCAGCGACGCCGCGGTCCCGGCCGACGACGGCACCTACACGGCGCCCATCGGCGAGCTCGTCGCGGAGATGGACGCGCTCACGATGGACGAACGGGCGTTCGTCGACCTGATCCTCTCGGACATGCCGCCGCGGCCGGCCAACTACGAGGACATCATCGCGACGAACCTCGGGCGGAACGCCGTCGACGACGAGGAGGCGTTCACCCTGGAGCTCGGGCCGAACAACTGCGCCGCCAGCCAGGACTCCCTCGCGGGTGACTGACGACGCACATGGTCGCTGACCCAGTACTGCTGCAGGCTGTCGCCGAGCTGTTCCCCAACGGGATCAGCCGGTACGCCGTCGGCGGACTGCTCGTCGGGCTCGGGACCGTTCTGATCTACGTCGGGACGGGAATCCCGGCCGGGGCGAGTACGTTCTTGGAGTCGACGCTGTCGTACGTCTCCGACCGGTCGCGGTTCCAGCGGTACGTCGGCTCCCGGGACTGGCGGGTCGTGTTCACGGCCGGCATCGTCCTGGGCGGGCTGGCGTTCGCGGCGACGTTCCAGTCCGGACTGGTCACGAGTCCGCTGTACGAGCCCGGAACGACCGGCCAGCTGTACGAGGTCGCCGGCGTGACGCTCTGGGCGACCGACGTCCAACCGTGGCGGCTGTTCGTCGGCGGTGTCCTCGTCGGAATCGGAACTCGGATCGGCAAGGGCTGTACGTCCGGGCACGGCGTCTGCGGCGTCGGCTCGGCGTCGAAGACGTCGCTTGTCGGCGTCGCGACGTTCCTGACCGTGGCGATCGGGACCGCGCAGGTCGTCGCCGCGCTGGGGGTGAGTCCGTGATGCGCGAGACGCGAGCGGACCGAGGCGCGAACGGAGTGAGCGACTCGGGGAGCGAACGGCGAACGGACGTGAGCCGTGAGCGGCGAGCGTCTCGAACTGCGCGAACGGGAGCGACCGGAGGGAGCGACACGTGAGCGCGGACAGGCATCCGCTGTTCAAGCCGCTGATCTTCGTCGGCGGTATCATCTTCGGGTTCGGACTCGGGTTCAGCCACATGGCGCGGCCGGAGGTCGTGGTGAACTTCCTCCTGTTCGACGACCTCGGGCTCCCGTTCGTGATGTTCGGGGCCGCGATCGTCTCCGGGATCGCGTTCGCGCTGCTCCCCCGGTTCCGGGACGCCGCACCCCTCACGGGCGACCCCTACGAGCGCCGGCTGAAACCGTTCGACCGGAACGTCCTCGTCGGCGGCGCCGTCTTCGGCGTCGGCTGGGGGCTCTCGGGGATCTGCCCGGGCGCCGCGTACGCCAGCCTCGGGGTCGGCAACGTCACCATCCTCTGGGCGCTCGGCGGGATGTTCGTCGGGGCGTACGCGCAGGGCTACTGGCGGAGCCGGAGCGGGGCCCGCGACGCCGCCGCGGCGGGCGCGGACTAGCGCACCCTCCGATGGACCCCGCTCTTATCGCGCTCTTCGTCGGCGCGGCGCTCGCCAGCCTGTTCATGGCGTGGGTGATCGGCGCCGGGTCGAGCGGCGCGACGCCGTTCGCGCCCGCCGTCGGCGCGAACGCTATCGGCACGATGCGCGCGGCCCTGCTGGTCGGCGTCTTCGGCTTCGCCGGCGCAATCGCCCAAGGCGGAAAGGTCTCCGAGGCCGTCGGCAGCGGCCTCGTCGGCGGGATCGGCCTGCCAGTCGCCGGGGTCATCCTCGTGCTCGTCCTCGGCGCGGGGCTGATGGCGGTCGGCATCACCACCGGGATCCCGATCGCGACCGCGTTCACCGTGACCGGCGCCGTCATCGGCGTCGGCCTCGCCCTCGGCGGGACGCCGGTCTGGGCGAAGTACCAACAGATCGGCGCCGTCTGGCTGTTGACGCCGTTCGTCGGCGGCGGCATCGCGTTCGGTATCGCCTCCGTCCTCCCGCGGCCCGGCGTTCCCGAGCGGTACAGCGTCCCGGCCCTCGCCGGGCTCGTCGGCGCCGTCCTCGTGAACGTCCGGTTCAGCTTCCTGGGTGACGGGCCCGAATCGGGCATGCTCCGCGGCGTCGCCCAGCACGCGCTGGGGGTCGACGGGCTCGCGCCGGCGGTCGCGATCACGGGCCTCGCGGCGCTGGCCGTCGCGACCGTCGTCCGGTGGGACGTGAGCCGCGACGAGGAGGGCGGACTGCGGCACGTCCTGCTCGCGCTCGGCTCGCTCGTCGCGTTCTCCGCGGGCGGGAGTCAGGTCGGACTGGCGGTCGGCCCGCTGCTGCCGCTGCTCGACGAGGTGGGGATGATCTCGACGACCGCCGTGCTCGTCGGCGGCGGGTTCGGGATGCTGGTCGGCTCGTGGACCGGCGCGCCGCGGATGATCAAGTCGCTGGCGCAGGACTACTCGTCGCTTGGGCCCCGCCGCTCCATCTCGGCGCTCGTCCCGTCGTTTCTGATCGCGCAGCTGGCGGTCCTCCTCGGCGTTCCCGTCTCGTTCAACGAGATCGTCGTGAGCGCCATCATCGGGAGCGGCGCGGCCGTCGGCGGCCGCGACGCGGTGGACGCCGAGAAGATCCTCACGACGGTGGGCGCGTGGGCGGGCTCGTTCGTCATCTCGTTCGCGCTCGCGTACGCCGCCGCGGCGCTCTTTTTATAAACGGACACGCCGCGGCGGCAGTTCTTTTATAAATATCCGAAGCGGTGGCGCGTGCCTCCGAGCGCCCGCAGGGCGCGAGGAGCACGCGCGAGGTCGTCGGGCTTCGCCCGACTGCCAGAGGCGCGTCGCGCCTCGCTGTCGCCGGCGCTACGCGCCGGCTGCCAGAGGGACCGAAGGTCCCTCGCTGGAGTCGGCCGACCGGAGGGAGGCCGACGAGGCTGGGGAGGCGTGAGGTGCTGTGCGGGGCGGTGCGGGGTGGGACTCAAAGGGGCAGTCACCGGCGGCTCCGCCGCCGGTTGCCCGTGGCGCGTAGCGCCACGCTGCCGGGAGGCGAGCGCAGGCGTTCACGAGAGCGCAGCTCTCGTGAGCCAATCAGAACGCGAAGCGTTCTGATGACGACGCAAGCACCGCAGGAACGAGCGCAGCGAGTGACGAGGAGCGTGGTTCGAAACGGCGGAGCCGTTTCGTCATCACGAGACGCCGGAGGCGTCTCGAACGACAGCGAGCGTGCGCCCGCCTCACGGCTGGGGCTTCGGAGGTGTTCGCCGCCGATCCACGGTCAGTTGTTTATAAGCGAACGACTCGGAAGTTAGAGGCGCTTTCCACCGATCCACAGCCAGTTATTTACAACCGAGCGACAGGAGCATCCAGAGTCCGACGAGGGCAACGCCCACCGACGGTCCGCCTGGCCCTCCGCACACGAAAACCTCTCGATAAGTTATCGGTACTCCGGCCGAGGTTACCCGAATATAGTCTTGTACAGTAACCCCAAAACCGTTATAGGCGCGAGGCAGGTAGGGGAGAGCGAGCAGAAATGTACCAGAAGCGAATTTCCGCCTTCGGAAGTCGGAGGGAGAGTCGATGGCAGGACTAGAGATACCCACGTGGGACCCGGAGACGGCCCTGCTTATCGGCGCGATCCTCCTGGAAGCGTTCGTACTGTACGTGGGCTACGGCGGCCTCGAACGGCTCGTCGGTCCCTCTCTGATGCGGCTCGTCGTCGGAGGTGACGCGAGTGCTCGGTAGCCTTCTCAGCGGGGCCGGCTTCCTGGGGACGAGCCCCGAGATGCTCGCCTTGTTCGTCGGGTTCGGCCTCGTCGTCGGCGTCCTGTTCGGGTTCTTCGGCATGGGTGGATCGTTCCTCGTCACGCCGGCCCTGCTCATGTTAGAGTACCCGGCGCCCGTCGCGGTCGGCAGCGGGATGGCGTTCGTCTTCGGAACCGCCGTCATCGCGACGCTGAAACACCACGACCTCGGGCAGGTGGACTACAAGCTCGGCGCGATCATGATCACCGGGACGACGATCGGGATCGAGGTCGGCCGCGCCAGCGTCTACTACCTCGAATCGATGGGGCTCGCCGGCGGCGTCATCAGCGTCGCCTACGTCGTCCTGCTCGGCGGCGTCGGCGCGATGGTCACCCGCGACGCCCTCAAAGGCGACGGCGAGGGCGGAATCGACCACGAGGCGACCGATAGGGACCTCGACGAGTACGAGATCCCCGAGATCGCCGAGAAAATCCAGCGGACCGTTCGCATTCCGCCGATGGTGACGCTCCGCGGCGACGTCCGCGTCTCCGCGTGGGTCATCACGGCCGTCGCCTTCGCGACCGGCGTCCTGTCCGGCTTCCTCGGCGTGGGCGGCGGCTTCATCCGGATGCCCGCGATGATCTACGCGATCGGCGTTCCGGTGCCCGTCGCGGTCGGGACCGACCTCTTCGAGATCGTCTTCTCCGGCGGGCTCGGGAGCTACCTCTACGGACAGGGTGGCGGCGTGAATCTCGGCATCGTCGCCCCGCTGCTGTTCGGGAGCGCACTCGGTGCGCGCGTCGGCTCCGCCGCGACCGCCGTCGTCGACGCCGACGAGATCAAGGTGTACTTCGGCGGGATGCTGCTGGTCGGCTCCGTCGCCGTGGGCATCGGTGAAGTCGGTTCCTACCTCGGCAACGCGACGCTCGAGCTGCTCGGACTGGTGCTCGTCATCGGCGCGGCGGTCGTCGTCGCGTTCGGGGTGTTGTACGCGGCGATCACGTCGCTCCGCGTGACGCGACGGCGACGGACCTCCACCGCAGACTGACCGGTTCCCGCCCGGGCGGTTCGAGGCGGACGGACTCGCGTGCGTCAATCGAGTCCAGCGGTCGGTGGGGCCAGCAGACACCGACCCGGACGACCGACATCGGCCCCGATTCCGACGAACCGCCTCGAAGTCAAGCCCCGAGGCGCTCGCCTCGGTCATCGGTGGAGACGGTGGAAGCGGAGCACCCCCGTCTCATAGCCCCTCCTCGCCGCCCTCCTGCGTGAGGAGGACGACCATCGAGAGCCCGGAGATGAGGAGCAGGATGAGCGTGGGGACGACCGCGTACTGGTAGAACGCGTTCTGCTGCGCGCGCCAGATCTGCGTGACGATCGTGTCGAACCCGGTCGGGCGGAGCACCAGCGTGACGGGCAGTTCCTTCATCGTCGTGAGGAACACGAGCGCGGCGCCGGCGACGATGCCGGATCGCGTGAGCGGGAACGTCACGCGCCTGAACGCGCCGGTCGACGACTCGCCGAGGGTGCGCGCCGCCTCGACGAGCCGCCGGTCGATCTGGAGGATGGAGGTCCGCGTCGACCCGACCGCCTGCGGCAGGAACCGGACGACGTACGCGAAGATCAAGAGCGGGAGCGTCTGGTAGATCCACGGGGCGTACCCCGACCCGAAGTACACCAGCGCGAGCGCCAGCACGATGCCGGGGACCGCGAAGCCGACGTACGTCGCCCGCTCGAAGATCACCGCGAACGGCGAGTCGTGGTTCGCGGCGAAGTAGGCGATCGGGATCGCGGCGAGCGCGGCGGCGACGGCCGCCGCCGCGGAGACCGACACGGAGTTGAGCACCATGATCGGCTCGAACGCCAGCGAGGGGCGGCGCCCGGACTCGGCCCGGAGCAGCCACAGCCCGAGGATCCACAGGGGGACGAGCAGTGCGGTGCCGGACACCGCGGCCGGCAGCAGGGTCGCGGGCCAGCGCAGGCGGCCGAGCGACACCCGGTCGTCCGTCCGCCCCGCGTCGTCGCCGCTCGCGTTCCGGTCCGAGCGGACCGCCCACTCCAAGGCGAGCACGAGGACGACCACGACGAGCAGCTGGAGGGAGAGCAGCGCGGCGTAGTCGCTGCCGAAGGAGTTGTACTCCACGTAGATCTGCCGGGTGAACACCGGGAGCCGCATGATCGAGGGCGTCCCGAAGTCGGAGACGGCGTACAGCGCCGAGAGCAGCGCCCCGGCGGCGATCGCGGGCCGGATCGTCGGGAGCGTCACCCGGCGGAACGCCGCGAGCCGGCCGTGGTTGAGCGTCCGGGCGGCCTCGAGCATCGTCGTGTCGAACGACAGCAGCGCGGCTCGGGTGGTGAGGTAGACGTAGGGGTAGGTGTACAGCGTGATCACGAAGATCGTGCCGGAGAGGCCGTAGATGTTGGGCACCCGCTCGACGCCCAGCGGGGCGAGAATATTGTGGAACGCCCCCTGCGGGCCGAACGCGGAGACGAACGAGAACGCGCCGACGTAGCTCGGCACGACGAGCGGGAGCGCGGCCGCGACGGACCAGAAGCGGGGGAACGGGAGGTCGGTCCGGGCGGTGAGGTACGCGAGCGGCACGCCGATGAGGATCGAGGCGGCGGTGACGCCCGCCATCAGCACGAGGCTGTTGACGAGCACCTCGGCGGTGCCGGCGCTGAACACGAGGTCCATCGCCCGCTGCCGGTCGACGGCGGCCGCCCTGATCACGAGCCACGTCAGGGGGAACACGAGCGTGGCGGCGATCGCCGCACACAGCAGCGTCAGCCCGAGCGGGAGCCTGTCGTCGCCGTCGGTCAGCCGGTCGCGGATCCGGGTTCGCAGGGTCATTGTGCGGGGGAGGGAGTCGCTCTGTCCGAGTGAGGGGCCGCCCCGCGTTAGGGGTTCCGATCGCCCGGCGAGCGCACTCCGACGGATATATGAATTTAGGGCCACCTAAAAAGTTCCATGGAACTGACGCGACGCGACGCGGCGGCCGCGCTGGCCGCGATCGGCGCGACCGGCGGGGTCGCGCTCGGCGTCCGTCGGGCGACCGACGATCGGGGCGGCGGACCCGGAGACGACGAGGCCGACGCGGCGTGGGACGGCGAAGGCCCTCCCGACGACGAAGCGGTCCGCGAGGCGATGACCGCGGTGGCGCGGGTCCTCTACCCCGAAGAGGTCTCCGGGATCGGCGCGTTCGTCGACCGCTTCCTCGACGGGCGCCTCGACGGGTCGGCGCACGCCGAGGGGGTCCGCGCCGCGGTCGCCGAGGTCGAGTCGGCGGCCCGGTCGTGGTACGACGCGCCCGTCGCCGAGCTCTCGGCGGCCGAGCGCGACGACCTGCTGCGCGGGCTCGGCGCCGACACGGCCGAGGAGGATCCCGGGGGGACGGCCGCGGAGCGCGTCCGCTTCTTCGTCGTGAACGAGCTGCTGCTCGCGCTGTACTCGTCGCCGGCTGGCGGCGAGCTCGTCGGGATCGAGAACCCGCAGGGGTACGCCGGCGGCGCGGAGAGCTACCAGGAGGGGCCGCGATGAGCGGCGCCGAGAGCGTCGGCGACGGGCGGTCGGAGGCTGAGGGAGGCGCCGACGAGGAGGTCGACCGCACTCCGGTCCCCGACGCCGACGTCTGCGTCGTGGGCGCGGGTCCCGCGGGCGCGCTCGTCGCCGACCGGCTCGCGGGCGACCGCGAGGTGGTGGTGCTCGACGCGGGGCCGCGGTTCGACCCGGCCGACCGCCTCGCGAGACAGGAGCGGGCGATCCGCCCGTTCTACGGCCGGCCGGACGTGTGGGGCGTCGGCGGCGCGCGCGACGCCCACGAGAACGCCGGCGACTGGTTCTACCCGCTCAACCACGCTCGCGTGAAGGGGATCGGCGGGTCGACGCTCCACTGGCAGGGGATGGTGATGCGGCTCCACGAGGACGACTTCAACTCCGGCACGGAGCGCGGCGTCGGCCCGGACTGGCCCGTCGACTACGCCGACCTCCGCCCCTACTACGCCGAGGCGGAGAAGGAGCTGGGCGTCGCGGGCGCCTCCGACAACCCCTACGCGCCGCCGCGCGAGGAGCCGCACCCGATGCCGGCGTTCGAGCCCTCCTACAGCGACTCGCTGTTCGCCGAGGCCTGCGAGGAGCTTGGGATCGACATGCACTCCGTGCCGAACGCGCGCAACTCCGAGCCGTACGACGACCGGTCGCCCTGCGTCGGCTACGGCACCTGCCAGCCGGTCTGCCCGAGCGGCGCGAAGTACGACGCGACGGTCCACGTCGAGCGCGCGGAGGAGAGGGGCGCGACGGTCGTCGACCGCGCCCCGGTCGAGCGGCTCGAACACGACGGCGACGACCGGGTGACGGCCGCCGTCTACGCGACGCCGGACGGGGAGCGGCACCGGCAGGCGGCGGACGCGTTCGTCGTCGCCGCCGGGGGCGTGGAGACGCCGCGGCTCCTCCTTTTGTCCGACTCCGACCGCTACCCCGACGGGCTCGCGAACGGGAGCGGCCACGTCGGCGAGTTCTTCATGGACCACCTGTTCGCGGGCGCGGGCGGCACGCTCGACGAGCCGACCAGACAGAACCACGTCGGCTTCTACACGAGCGCCTGCGACCAGTTCTACGACGAGGCCGACGAGTCGCAGGCGCCGTTCAAGCTGGAGTTCTTCAACTACGCCGGCCCCTCGCCGGTGGAGTCGGCCCTGACCGGCGATGACTGGGGCGACCCGCTCTTAGAGCGGCTCCGCGACGGCTACGGGAACCACGTCGCGATGGGCGGACTCGTCGAGCAGGCGCCGCGGGCCGACAGCCGGATCACCCTCGCCGACGACCGCACCGACGACCGCGGCAACCCCGTGCCGCAGATGGAGTGGACCGTCGGCAAGCGCGCGCTCGACACCATCGAGCGCGCGAACGAGATCCAGGTCGAAATCTTAGAGGAGCTCGGCGCCGACGTCGAGTGGGTCGCCGGCCCGGAGGCGACGGGCCCCGCCTACCACCACATGGGGACCACGCGGATGAGCGACGACCCCGATTCGGGCGTCGTCGACGCGGACTGCCGGACCCACGACCTCGACAACTGCTGGATCGCCTCCAGCTCCGTCTTCCCCACGAGCGGCGCGATGAACCCGACGCTCACCATCGCCGCGCTCGCGCTCCGCGTCGCCGACGACGTGGAGGCCCGGCTCTCGGGGATGTGAGTCCCGGCCACCGTTGTTTTAGGTGAACCTAAAAATTCAAGTGCGTGCGAACGGAGAGACGGGTAATGAGCGACTCAGCACACGCGACGAACGGCTCCGCGAGCTCGATCGAGACGGATCCGGCCGACGAGACGGGCTCGCACGACGGGACGGACGCGACCGACGGCGCGGACGCGGCCCCGAGCGAGGAGACGGACGCCGCCGTCGGCGCCGCGGGCGGCGACGGGTTCACGTTCGACGACCTCAGCGTCGTGATGGGGACGTACAACGAGGAGGAGGCGATCGGAACCGTCCTCGACGACATCGACGAGGTCACCGACGGGAAGGCCGAGGTCGTCTGCGTCGACGGTTCCGCGGACCGAACGCCGGAGATCGCCCGCGGACACGGCGCGACCGTCGTCGAGCAGGAGCCGCAGGGGTACGGCGTCGCCGTGCGCGAGGCGATCCTGACGCCCGACCGCCCGGTCGTCGTCACGACCGACTGCGACGACACCTACCCGATGGAGGCGCTGCCGGAGTTCCTCGCGGAGGTCAACGACGGCGCCGACGTGGTGAGCGGCGACCGGCTCTACCACGGCGCGGCGGCGATGCCGGCGTTCAACCGCTTCGGTAACCACGCGTTCGCGGCGCTCGCGAGCCTGCTGATGGGCGAGCGCGTCCACGACACCACCACGGGGATGCGCGCGTACCGCCGCGACGTGGTCGAGGAGATCGGTTGGACCGAGAACACCGGCCTCTCCGCCGAACTGCTGATCCGTCCGCTGGTGCGCGGCTACGACGTGCGCGAGCGCCCGATCCGCTACGCCGAGCGCCTCGGCGAGACGAAGCTGGACCCGATCGGCGGCGGCGCGGCCATCGCGAAGTCGATCGTCACCGTCTGTCTCGAAGAACAACTGCGGCGCTTCTGAGGGCGCTTCGCCCTCGACGCCGTCGTCGGACAGCGGTCCGGAGGTACACTGTGGGCACAGTGGACCGCCGCCGGCGACGTTTTCTACGACCCCGAGCGACGGCTCCATCCATCGTCATCGACCGCAACTGTGCGGTGGCGCGTGCCTGCGAGCGGCCGGAGCGAAGCGGAGGCCGCGAGGAGCACGCGCGAGGGAGTCGGTCGCCGAGCGAAGCGAGGGCGACAGACGAGGCTGGGGAGGTGTGAGGTGCGGTCGCTGTGCGGTGCGGGGTGGGACTCAAAGGGGCAGTCGCGAGGCCGCAGTAGGCGTTCACGAGAGCTGCGCTCTCGTGAGCCAATCAGAACGCTCCGCGTTCTGATGACGACGTAAGCACCGCAGGGAGCGAACGAAGTGAGCGACCGAGGAGCGTGGTTCGAGAGAGCGAAGCTCTCTCGTCATCCCGAAAATCTCCGATTTTCGGGCGACAACGAGCGTACCGCGGCCTCGCGACTGGGGCTTTGGAGGCGTGCTCCGCTGTTCGAGAACTAGTTATGTACAGCCGAGCGACTGGGGCTTTGGAGGTGGCCGCCGCAGAAACGTCGATCACGTATTGCCGAGCGGCTGGGGCGTTGGAGCCGGTCGCCGCTGATCCGTAGTCAGCGTATTAGTCGCTCGCGTCAGCCTCCGTCTCGAAAACGACCCACTCGGGGTGAGTCTGGGGCTCGTCGGGGAGGTACGTCCCCTCGTTGCCGCACTCCGTGACGAGCCGACAGGTCGAGCGCTCGGGCGGCCAGACGGCCTCGACGCGCTCGCCGCCGGCGCCCGCTTCGTCGCCGCCCGACACCCGCACCGTCACCTCCTGCCGGTAGGTGTACGTCGCGCCCGCGGGGTCGACGAGCGTCACCGTCACGGCGATCACGTCGCCGTCGGGGTCGAACGGGACCGGCTCGCTCGCGTTCCCGGCGGCCGCGCGCTCCGCGCCGGGCAGCCGGGCTCCCGCCGGCGTCACCGCCCAGTCGACCGCGAGCGACTCGCCGGGGTCCGACACGGTGTAGGAGACGTGGTCCGGACCGCCCGGGGCGCCCCGGCGCGGGTCGACGCGGACCTGCGCGCGGGCGACGCGGTCGGGGACGCCGACGGTCGTCTCGGCGTCGATCCGTCCCCCGGACCGCCGGTCTAGCGGCTCCAGCTTGGGGACGACGTGCGCCTCCGGGTTCGGGGTCCAGACGCCGTGGTAGCCGTAGCGGTACAGCGTCCGGTCGGGGTAGGCGTCCAACACGGCGAAGTTCTCCACCGGGTCGCGTTCGAGCGCGTACACGACGTCGCCGTCGAGCCCGGGCCCGTTCCGGAGATACTGGAACGGGTGGCTCTGCCACTCGCCGTACGGCGTGGGGACGAACACCAGCCCGTCCTCGAAGGTCGTCTCGTCGAACGGCGCGTACGCGATCTCGTGTTTCTCGTCGACCGCGGCGTTGCGCTCGATCGGGCCGGAGGCGGCGTCCACGGCGGCGACGCCCGCGACGGCGACCGCGCTCGCGACGACGACGGCGAGCGCGACGCGTGTGACCGCGGGCGAGACGCCGCGGACCGCGAGCCGCTCTCGGCCCGCGGCGAGCGCGCGCCACCCGACGGCGACCCCCAGCCCGCCGAACACCGCCAGCGGGACGAGCAGGTCGAAGTGGTAGAACGGGCCGAACAGCGACGCGAGCCCGTCGGTCGGGTCCGAGAGGTCCGCGAGCGCGTTGTGGGTCCCCCAGAAGTACAGGTTCCCGACGACGACGGAGCCCGCGACGCCGGCGAGCAGCGCGGCCGCGGTCCGACGGAAGGCGGGGGAGTCGGAGGGGGCGGACGCTCCCGACGCCCCCTCGGTCTCGCCGCCGTCTGCGACCCGTGCGACGCCGGCCGACGCCCCGCCGCGCGGGGTTTGCCAAGGCTTAGTGTGGGGG
>NZ_SGXU01000108.1:0-1333 GCF_005435015.1 Halorubrum sp. SP9 | reverse complement strand
ACGTCGGAATATGATGGTGAGGTAAAAAGACCCATATATCCCTGCTGTAATACGTAGATATGGTCAGTGTCCGTAAAGCTAGCTCGGATTTCTCTCAGTGGGAGTCATCCCTACCGAGCTTGTCGAACGGACAACTCGAAATTACCTCATTTGACGCAATCGACGTTGATCCACTAATCGAGGAATACCCATTTGATGATCAGCGGATTCTCAAAGCCCAGTTCAAGTATGTAAAAAAGAACCCATTTGATGAGTCTATAGAAAGAACCTATTCAGGAGAGATCACCTATCGTAGCGGGTCACAGATAGTACTCGTTAGTACGAAGTCAGATACACCGTCGGCCGGAGAGATAGTACGAAAATTAGAACAAATACTCCCGGGCGATCTCGAGATATTCCCTGGCCTCTTTCCTTCTCGACAAGCGATTTGGGATTTTATAAAGAGGGCAGATGACATCCTTGAGGTTGAGGTTTTCTATAAAAATGAGTTACAACCCTACGATGAGATTGAGGGATTAGATGTTTCGGAAGTTGTTGACGAGTATATTGTAGAACGCGCAGATCTCATATTCAGGAGAAACGGGCAAGAGATATTGGTCACATATACTGACGAATCTCTTAACATACAGGCTGAGGATACGAAAAGTGGTGATGTAAATGACGTTGAATATATCACTCAGTTATTTGAGCGCGAGGTTATTGCCAAATGAAGGCATCTTCGCAGCCCATCACATTAGGTAAGTTGCCAATTGGCGATGGGTGGGGGGAAGGTAACGATGGTGCTGGAAATACACAAACTGGAAGTAGGCCTGAGGTCGCTGTAATTCCCTTGACAGATAATAAAAATCCAGATACCTATGGATTAAGGAACAACATAATCCGGATATATCTCGTAGAGGACGAACTCAAAGCTTTTGCGAAAGTTGTATTCCGTGTCCCCAGTGGATGTGGTGAGTTATCAATATACTTCGAGGTTGATGGTCCCTTCTATCCAGGATGCGGCCAAACTGAACACGGAAATTTTGATCATGACTTAAGGAGATTAAACATACATACAGACGGTTTCGAGTCAGATGAGGGCATACTTACGGTCACTGCTGAGACAGATTACCTTCATCGCGATCGCTACACCCTCACAATGGCTAATGGAAGCGCTGAGGAACTTAATCAGGTAGATCTAGTTAAGAATACCACCATAGAATGATATTGCCTGTAATATCAGTTGATAGATCCACTCTATAACATCCACTATTGGGCCTCCAACAACCGATAGTACAGTAGCTGCGGCCGCAATTACAGCGATCTTATTTAGAATCTCACTATTTTCTTCTTG
>NZ_SGXU01000107.1:0-1335 GCF_005435015.1 Halorubrum sp. SP9 | reverse complement strand
ACCGACCGGCTTCATAGCCGTCGTTTCCGGCGGCCATGACGTAACCGATTCCCCAACTCTCTCGGGCTTGTGCGGCGTCTCTCGCCGCCTCAAAGGTATGCCACGTCTCCGGGTCGGACCAACTAATGTTGAAGTCCCCCTTCCAATGCGGGCGCTTCGGCGTCTCTCCAGAAGCGTCCCACATGAGCCATTGATCGCGCTCTTTCAACGCCTCCGGAACAGATTCATACGGGTCCGTTGAATCCGCCGGCGGCGATTCCGCTCGGCTCATTTTGCTACCTCCTCGCGGACTCGACGCTCACACACACTACACCGAAAGTCCGTCAATTCATCCGGAGTTGCTACAAGAGTCGGTCGGCCGCAATGGGGACAATTGAATCCAGCGTAACGACTTTCAGCCTCTGGTTCGTTAATTGACTTAGACGGGGTTCCACAACCGTCTTTCATCTCTCTCCGGCTCACTCTTCCGTCACCTCCAAAAGAGCCGAAGCCAAGTCGGCCGCTGGTAGGTCAGTCTGTGAAAGCTCTTCGAGGTCGTCGCGATGTTTGTTAATCTTTCCAGTCGTCGTCTCTTTGCTAAGACTCATTAATATAGCAATTAAATCCGCTCTCACAGGGGTCGCTCCCTGTATAGTTTCCGAACGCCCGGAATCGGTGGGTAGGTGTAGGCAACCGTGTGCCACCGCCGGGCGTCTCTCTCCAATACTTATTCTTGAGCAACTAACCGCCCCACTACCTGATTAAATGATTCACCCGGCTCCTCTTTCAGACTATTCAGCTTCTGCCAATTTTCGGTCGTAATCGTGATCGTCGTTCGGTTTGACATATTTGTGGAAAGGACTGTTTGACAATCGATTCATACACCGGCCGGACTTCCACCAACACAGCGGGCCAGTCGCCTGTAACAGCATGAAGCCCGTCTCCCCGACCGTGGGAAGGGTCCACCTTCGCGGTATTACTCCCCAAGGCCGGTTACAAACCCTGCCGCTCCGATTACTGGTTACGGTAACGACAGCGGCACAGCACTTTCGTCCCGGCCGTATCGGCCGGTAAGCTGTGGGTGACTCCAATGTGAGAAAACCAAGCTCTCCCGCCACCGATTGCGGGGTCACCAAACTTGGCCCATACAGGATATTGCCTCCCTCCTGTCGGGGTGGGCGAACACGTTGACTTCCTGCTTTTGACGGACAGGAACCAGCCTGTCCGTTATTAACCGAAGAAGGGATGGGCAATCTACCGCTGTATTGTGACGCGTGTTCCTATTAGTGGTATTCGGGCCATGGTCTTAAGTACGTTACGGTCAAATAACAGTAGAAAAAACAGATACAGCCTACT
>NZ_SGXU01000106.1:655-1336 GCF_005435015.1 Halorubrum sp. SP9 | reverse complement strand
GTCAGCATTATCTGACGCTTACATTTTTATATCCGCAACCCAAATACAGCGGTATGAGCGGACGTACGCTCTACCACGACGAACGCGAACAGGATACCGAGATGACGCCGCCCGACAACGCTGCGACGCGGCGATCGGATCTCCAAGAGCGATACAGTTTCTACATCCTCAACCCCGAGTACAGAGAGAACGTTGAATACCAGTTGTGGATCAACGATCAGTACGGTGATGAGTATCCCGTCGTCTCATCGAGTACGCTTGATCAGGCGACGTTCTTCAGTCAAGATCAGGGAGTCGGAGATTCTATCAATCTTACCGAGGACTTCTTCGACGCTCTCGCTGCTGTCATCCACAATCGCTGTGGCACGAGTACGACGAAGTTCCGTACGAGGCGACAACTGTGTGGGCGCAGTTAGAATACGAACACCGACCACCCCACCACGAGACGTGGTTGATAACGGTTCTCGTTAATCAGTTCCTCAACGCCGAGGAGTGTTACCCCGAACTACAACCACTTGTACGGTGGTGTGCGGACCACACGCCGTTTGACGTACCGATCTTCAACGGCCAGTAACGTACTGGCATACTTTTTTATATTCGCAACCCAAACGTAGGGGTGTAATGTCCGAAGATTCCGTACTCGATTTATTTGCGGGCGCAGGGGGGTTCACCCTCGGCGTC
>NZ_SGXU01000106.1:0-615 GCF_005435015.1 Halorubrum sp. SP9 | reverse complement strand
TGGCGCGAACGTAATCGCGGGTGTGGACAACGACGAGCAGGCGCTTGAGACGTACGCCGCGAACTTTGAGCATCCTGCGTACAACTACAACCTCGCGGAAACGGAACCCGCAACCTTCGCCGTAGAGACGACTATCTATCGTGAAGACGTAGACGGGATCGTCGGTGGGCCGCCCTGTCAGGGTTTCTCGACGGCGAACCACGACCGCAACGAAGACGACCCGCGGAACAATCTCGTCTTCCGATACGCTAAGTACGTAGACTACTTCCAGCCCGACTGGTTCGTGATGGAGAACGTCACGGGGATCGAGTCGATCGATGACGGTGAAACCATCGAACTGCTGTACGAGGACTTCCAGCAGGCGGGGTACAACGTAGAACACATGACGTTGAACGCCGCGGACTACGGCGTCCCACAGAAGCGTCGTCGTGTGTTCTTCATCGGGACGCGCACAGATACCGACACGGAACCCCAGTTCCCCGAACCAACGCACGCCCCCGCCAGCGAGATCGAGGCACCGAGTGTGGATACGTCCGCGCAGACGGGTGTCACGGCAGATGACTAAATCACCGTGGGTCGGTGCGGGTGACGTTCTCAATACCGTAGACGTGTCCG
>NZ_SGXU01000105.1:0-1365 GCF_005435015.1 Halorubrum sp. SP9 | reverse complement strand
GTCGTCAGCAAGGAGGCCGACTAGCTTCAGGAGGTGAGTCTTCCCTGAGCCGAACGTCGCGTGGATGTAGAGAAACCGTGCGGCCTCACCGGGATGTGTCTTGATAGTCTCGCCGAGTTCCGTGAGAACCCGCTCGGCACTATCCGTTTCGTAGAACTCTCGGACGTCGGTTTCGGCCCGTTCTCGGGCGTTGACTTTCTGTACTTCTTCGAGTTGTCGAGTCGGATCGCTGTGGAAGAGCTCGTCGATAGTCATTGGAGATGCACCCCTTGGATCTGCCCGTCAATCTGGTGGGCTGGGTAGTAGTGCCGCGATTCGCCACCGAAGAAACTCAATTTTCCACCGACGACGTCCCCAGGGAACGGGATGCCGATCGTGGACTTGACGTTCCGCCGGTCGAGTTCGTCGAGCAGTTCCGACGCGCGAGTGAATGGATACAGACTGCCGAGGTTAAGCAGGAGCACCACGTGGCTCTGGGTCTCCAGTTGTTCTTCGCTAAGCTCGTGCTCGACCATCTGTTGAACGAGTTCCTCGGCGAGCTGATCTTGCATTGTCCCCTCGATACGCTCGCCTGGCGACGTATCGTCGTCGAGGTCGGCTAATGGATCGCCCAGATCGACGAGGAGTTTGTACACGTCAGTCTGGGGAAGGAGTTCGTCGAGCCAGATTGGCTGAACAGTAACTGCGTCTGGGATCTCTGGTGATTCCATCTGACCATCCGACCAGGTTTCCAGACGGTCTGCTACCCGATGTTCGACCGCTGGCTCGACGGCAGCGATAACGAACGGATTGCGAATACCGTGCTGCCCCTGGGCGAACGTACGCAGTTTCTCTTTAAATTCGCGGTACGGCGACGAACTGCCTTGGCTCATCGAATAATCACCCCTTCGTCTGTCTCCTCGATCTCAAGGTCTTGCTGTTCAACAAGACGCTCTATACGACGATTCAGTTTCTGCCGATCGTCAGGTACGATTCCGATCTGGTCGACCTTGTCGGGCGTTCGATTACCAACAATCGACGACAGTTCGTCGAGCCGGGAACCCAACTCAGTCGGAGTATATCCGACGGCGTCGGCGAGGGGTTCTAACTGCGCCACGTCGTCCGTTACTCCGATCACCTCGTCTGAATCTGCATCACTCAACAGCGTCGCGATGGCGTCCTCGATCGTTTCGTACCACTGCTGGAGATGGCGCATTGGCGTGATGTATTCGCCCTCGAAGGCGATATGGACGCCTGCTGGGAGATCGGTAGCCGGGAGTACCCAGGGATGCTCTTCGATACGGTTGACCAGTTCACCTAAGCCACGTTCGTCAACGAACGTGTTCCATGACCGGTCAAGTTCAGGAACAAGATCAGGAACTAATT
>NZ_SGXU01000104.1:0-1394 GCF_005435015.1 Halorubrum sp. SP9 | reverse complement strand
CCTGCCTCCCGAAGTAACGATTTTACCTCATCAGGAGTAGCACCAAAGTGTTTGACTTGGTCGTGAATTTCGACGAATATTGCCCTAGGTGGCGATTTTGATAGGACTTGTGACATTCCTTGGAGTACCTCATATTCGGCCCCTTCTACGTCGATCTTCATAACATCTGGAGACGAACAAGCATTCTGTGTAATTAGTTCATCTACCGTATACGCCTTCACCTCAATACGTTCCCCGTCAGCGTCCGGAGACATTGAATGTGTGGTTGCTCCAGTAGCTGGCACGGATTCGTCAACCACCAAATTTTGCTTGCCTCTTTCGGCAGCCAAGACCCCTTTGATAATTTTAGTTTTATCTGCGCACCCGTTCTGTTCAATGTTCTCTTTAAGACGTGCGTTGACTTCTGGTTGGGGTTCAAACGCCACTATTTCCTCCAATTGTGCTTTTTTACAGGCAAAACATGAGTATAGGCCAACATTTGAGCCAACATCATAGAAGACATCACCATTCTTTATCTCGTTGAGAAACAACTTAATCACAGATTTTTCCTCCTCCATAGATAAAATATTCTTTCGTTCCTGGTGATTCGTGATAATGAAGTCACAATTAGTTCCGTCCACTGAGATGTTTACAGTCGGTTTGCGGTACTCAAGGTAAAGGTTTCTTAACGCAATGATGCCTGGTAGACGTGATATCATGAGCGATTTCTTCAACACATACCTCAGTGGCTGTGAATTGTATAAGCTTATCTATAAGGAATCGCTGGAATATCCAGTTACAGCTCCGTCCCATCATTCGATTATCGATTTCTATAAACCACCAATACCCACACATTAGCTGCCAAGCAATTTGGACCAATATTTCTATAGCCCACACCAGTCTATCACAATTGTGTACCTCGCTCAGATCGCCCCCTACGTCACCTATCCACCACGCTTAGGGGGCGACCACCGAACACACGGTCTTGTCAAGGAGTTCCCAGAGTTGGGTGACACCGTTGAGCGGTTCTGCCAGGGCGGGTCGCCAGCGATGTACAAGTCACTCGATCTCCGTCGGGAAGTAGGGATAGCGGACGGCTACACCGAGTACCGTCATCTCCACCCCCTCCACGAACTTCTGAAGGCGCCGATGCTCCTCGGCTATCCGAACGTCTTCCAATCGGGGGCACTGCGACTTGCGAACGACGGACTCGGGCGGATGTTAGACGAAGCCGATGTCGTCCTCGTCCGAGAACCGTGGCAGACGCCGTACGTACTCGACCGCACTGACGACGAAACGCCCGTGGTGTTCTCCAGTCACAACGTCGAAACGGAGCGGTTCGGCGACATTCATCAACCAGTGTTCGAAGAGTGGTTCGAGCGTCGCGTGGATGATTTAGAGCGGCGATCGGTACA
>NZ_SGXU01000103.1:519-1428 GCF_005435015.1 Halorubrum sp. SP9 | reverse complement strand
CCGAAGGCGAAGGATTCGCCTGTCTCGTTGATTATCACCAGTTGGACGGGAGCGTCTTTGACCGCCTCCAGAACCGGTATATTGAGCCGCGGAAAGCTCTCCTTCGGGAACGCCGGAGTGCAGCCAACCGCCGTCGCAGCGACGACTCACTCTCTGCCTCGGAGCAGGCAGAAGCCGCAGAGGAATACGCCCGATGTGAGAGCGGGCTTGAGCAGATTGGCGTATTCGAAGACCGGCTAGCCGACCTCGCACAACCCACTCCCCGCGATTGGCCCGAAGAGAACCAGGAACTTGCCGAGTCCGCGGCCAAACAGGTCGCTGAGTTCCGCGAGCGAACGGCCTCGCGATTAGAAACCCTCGAAACTCTCGCCGATCTCGACGATGTCGATATGGGTGACCTGTTCAGTCCATCGTTCTACGAGACCGTACAGGAGAATCAGGACGAATGGCTTGACGCCCTTGATGACTTAGAAACCGCTTTTGAAGCCTATGCGAAGGGCGGTTCGGAACCTGTCGAGGCTCACCTGTACGACCTCTTCGAGTATTATGACGACCTCGTCGGATCCACCCACTATGTAAGTAATGGAATTCTCTTCATGACCTACTACTTCGGCAAGTTCGAAGACGCGGGACAGTCACAGATTGGCGATAGTGGCGTCTCAGAACGCCAGCGTCTTCTCTCTGAGTTGGCGAGCGACCTCGAAGAGTACGAGGAACTTGCAAACGAGATTGCAGACGCTTGTGACGAGGTTGTAGGAGATATTTCCTCTGAGTGGTCTGAGCGCGCGCTTTCGGAGATCACAACTGCCGGTTACCAACCCAACCGGAAGCACGGCGTCGTAATCAACATCACACCGCTCGTCGAAGCTGAAATTGTCCCAGAAACAGTCGATAAACAGGTGATCTGAT
>NZ_SGXU01000103.1:0-509 GCF_005435015.1 Halorubrum sp. SP9 | reverse complement strand
GGCGCACATCTTCGCAGAAGGATCGAATACGACGGGGGAGGATCACGACCAGCCGGTCAAGGAGTATTACGAAGGGCTCTTCGGGATGGTTGCGGGCCTAGACGACGAGCTTGCAGAGTTCGCAGATACTCACTTGCACGTTCTGTCGGAAGAATATGGCGTCGCCAGTGGCGAAGAAAGGATGTCAGCTGTATATGCAGGCGATCAGACGCCCGTTGGGAGTGAAGACATGGCCGAACAAGCGAGAGCCGAACTCCTTGATGTCGCGGCCCACGCAGACGTAATGGTTATCCTCCTATCAACTGATGTTTTCCAACAAACAGTTGAGGAGATATGGAACGAACTTGTTGAAGCAGCCAAGCCAGAGTCGATCTGGTGTCTCGGCGCCGCTCGAAGTTCGCTCGAGGGGCTTGACTTTGAAGAGTTGGAGACGAAGGGCTGTACTGTCCTCACCTACCAGCGTGTTGGTGTCGCTCGAATTGGTACTGACACGCGCGAGGAACTACTTG
>NZ_SGXU01000102.1:0-1494 GCF_005435015.1 Halorubrum sp. SP9 | reverse complement strand
CGAGCACGGTGGGATTCGAACCAAAATCAGACGTGCTCGCTCACTACGTTCGCTGCGCGCGACTGATAGGGTTCGAATCCCCTGCGTGCCGGTTCGCTCGTCGCTTCGCTCCTCGCTGTACGGGCACAGTGGGATTCGAACCCACGACCGTCGGATTAGAAGTCCGACGCTCTATCCGGGCTGAGCTATGTGCCCTCATCGACTTTTGATCCCCCGAGTCTAAAAAACGCCCGCGGTTCGCGCCGCCCGCGGGCCAACAGCAGACCTAAGTCCGCGAGCGGAGTATCCGCCGGTAATGAACGTTATCGGAACCGTCGGCCTCCCCGGCAGCGGGAAAGGGGAGGCGGCGAACGTGGCCGAGGCGGCGGACATCCCCGTCGTCGTCATGGGCGACGTGATCCGCGCCGAGTGCCGCCGCCGCGGGCTCGACCCGGCGCAACACCACGGGCGGATGGCGGGCACGCTCCGCGAGGAGGAGGGCGACGACGCCATCGCCGCGCGGACGCTTCCCCGGATTCGGGAGGCCGCGGCCGAGAGCGACCGCGACGAGACCGTCCTCGTGGACGGCCTCCGCTCGACCGTCGAACTCGACCGCTTCCGCGAGGCGTTCGGCGACGACTTCACCCTCGTCGCGATCCGGGCGCCGTTCGAGCTCCGGGCCGAGCGACTGGGCGAGCGCGGCCGCGACGACTCCGACTCCGACCTGGAGGCGCTCCGCGAGCGCGACGAGCGCGAGATCGACCTCGGCCTCGGCGAGACCTTAGAGCGGGCCGACGTCGAGATCGACAACACCGACAGCCTCGCGGCGTTCCGCGAGCGCGTCCGCCAGGTGCTGGGCGTCGACGACGAGGGGGCGGAGCCGGACCGCTCCGACGACGAGGCCGCCGAGACATCTGCCGCCGACGCCGAGGCGCCCGAGGCCGGAGGTGACGGCGCGTGATCTACAGCGTCGACGTCCGGATCGAGACGCCGGTTCACGACACCGAGGTGACCGACCGAGTCACCGACGCGGTGGCGAACGTCTTCCCCGACGCCGAGCCGGTCCACGAGGACGGGCGACTCGTCTCCGAGACCCACAGCCTCGACGCCTTCTCCGACGTGCTCCACGAACAGGAGATACTCGACACCGCCCGGCGCGTCTTCCTGCAGAACCGCACCGACGAGGGGTTCGCCTTCTCGCTGAAGAAGCAGGCGGCGCTCGAGGGCGTCGTCAACTTCGCGGTCGGCGAGCCCGACGAGCTGGGCGAGATCGACGTCGAGGTGCGCGTCCGAGAGCCGGACGTCGAGTCGTTCATCGACTACGTCGCGCCCGAGACGGACGGGGGCCAGCCGGTCGACCCCGTCCGCGAGTACGGCGACCGGTTCGACCCCGAGGACGAGGCGCACTGAGGCGTCGAACGGCGCGCGAACGCGTCCGGTTTTCCGATTCAGTCACCCAACAGCGACGAGCCCGCACCGCCTATCGCGCCGAAGGCGGCCGGGTAGACGGCGCCG
>NZ_SGXU01000101.1:0-1495 GCF_005435015.1 Halorubrum sp. SP9 | reverse complement strand
AATCAGAGAAGCAGATTCGTAATGTCTTAAATGAGATGGTGTCAGATGAGGGCTCTCTGGTCCAGAGAGAAGATGGAAAAATCAAACTCACAGACAAGTATGAGGCAGTCAAACGTCTGAAACATAATGGGGTCCCCGAACCAGAATTGAGACAGATTGTCCCTGATTATATGAAGCCATCTCCGACAGCCAACCCGGAGAGTGATGATGAAACTATCTTCTACTGTCATTCTTGTAAGAAGCATTTCGCTGAGAGTGAAATGAGTCCCCTACAGGTGGAAAATCGGGAGTGTCCAGAGTGTGGTCAAGGTATGGACCTTCACGCAAGTCCAAGAAGTCGGAGAGAAAGATAGACATCTCCCCAATTCACGATGAATTGGTGAGGTCTCTATTCATCATCTTCTACATCTGCGCTGAGTACACGGTTGTAGGAGACAACAAGATGTGTCGTTCCAAGTACAATAAATCCAAGAACGAACAAACCGGCATACGCACCTAATTCATACAAAATTGGCAAGTCCGCATTTGCTATCCGAAGCGCATTACCCCCAAGGACACCTCCGGTAATTAGAGCCAATACTTGCTCAAGCAGGTCAAGTCCGTCTTTCTGCATCTCTGCTTGTACGCGATTCCAAATAGATTCATCAGACATCTTACCACCCTCAGATTTGTTGGACGATGTTCAGGAGAATCAGCGCAAAAATCCCAAACACACCAACGTAGACGATGAGTGTTATACCACTCGACATTAAGTTAGTTACAAGAGATGTATCAGCACCAGCCATAATGGCAAGTACCCCTGCTCCTACGACCAAAATTAGCGCGGCGGAGATGGCTTCCCCGATGTCTGTCATCAATTAGTTATATTGAACAGTCCATCTTAAGCCTATTTGACATCAGGTGGTGTAATTCGATGACCCCCCGACAATCTACTCCGTATCAAACCGTCTCTCTAACTCTCCCTCGATTTCTTTGAGGACGGCAGTCGCTTCGTCGAGAACCTCTGTGTCCGATGCCGTTCCGTCAGCGTCGCCGAGCCGTTCCCGGGCGACCTGCGTAACAATCCCCCGAGTAATCGTGATTGCCTCGTCGGGAGGTACGGTGAACAGGCCGCACTCTGGATGCTGGTTCGGCCCGAGCGTCTTTGTCAATCGGACCCGGATAGGTCGGTCAGACATAGAGCCGACCACCCCTCCGGTTCGATGCAGTCACCCAAACGGAGTTGCTCACTTTCTGCTCTGCCCCGGTCGCTCCCCGAGTTCGAGACCTCGAAGCCAACCCCTGCCGAAACCTCCGTGGCTTGGGTTGCGTTGAACTCTCGTTCTCAATCCCTGCCGAGTGTCTCCAGTCGTATCGACCCGATGAGCGCCACCGCGGTTGCTCCGGTCTCGGGGCAGTTCCCGAGACGAACCTCTCTTTGCCTCTGTACATACGCTGTGAAGCAAGCCGACGATAGTAACTGCTCGGGAGAATCCGAACGCGCGCGTTTTTGATT
>NZ_SGXU01000100.1:1166-1497 GCF_005435015.1 Halorubrum sp. SP9 | reverse complement strand
CGCGACGCGAACCACTCCCGCGAGACGAAGCCCTACGACATCACGGACACCGGCATCTCGGTGTACGACCAGGCGAATATCTTCTGACATCACTTGACAACATCTCAAATAACACTCCATGCGCCGATCGTGGGGGATAGAATTTTTGATTACCTACATATACCTTCTACAAGCATGAGCGAATCTGAGGGAGAGAAAAGCCACAACGAATACTATGGTAATCCAGATCTACCTACCGCAGAAGACGATCTTGGCTTTGGATCATATGTGAATGCTGTAAAAAAGTTCCTCACACACGACGACACACAACCACCACTCACGATCTCCGTTG
>NZ_SGXU01000100.1:0-1114 GCF_005435015.1 Halorubrum sp. SP9 | reverse complement strand
TTTCTACTTCAACTGGAAGACGCTCTCAGAGATGAGGGCGATTTCACGGTCCAATTCAACCCGTGGCAACACGACAAAGAAGAGCAACTATGGGCGGTCTTTGCCATTCAATTCTTCGAACAACTAACTCACCAATTACCCATTATACAGCGCTGGAAGGGCCACATCAAGTTGTATCTCAGACGTACTGACTGGAACAGCAGTTGGATATCAATCGTCCAAAATGTCTTAGTCGGACTCTTTGCTCTCCTCATAACTATCGCTGTCCCGCTACTCTTTATTTCGTTTGGCTTAGAACTGTCCCGGTCATTGGGTTTCGTTCGGGATTCGGTCCTATCGAACGTATTAGATACGGTCGTGTACTCCGGGAGTCTTCTCCTGTTTTTAACGGGAATTGTCTCGATCTGGATTCGTATAAGGAACGAACTTCGCGCGGGAATCCGGAAAGGAATCTCACAGCACGTGGACTCGCCGGATTATTCAAACCGAATCCCGTTCATCGAGAGTTTTCATAGTGATTTTGAGAATATTGTTGATGTGTATACAGGAGATCAGCCTGTATTCGTATTTATTGACGATCTGGACCGCTGTGAGAACCAAAAGGCAGCGGAGCTAATGGAGGGAATAAATTCGCTCATCTCTGTCGAGACGTCGATATTTTTTATTATAGCCATGGACAGAAATAAAGTTGCGGCAAGCGTGGCTAAGAAGCATCAACATTCGACGAGGGATCAAAAAGGGGAGCCGGATAGCGTGGCGGGGCAGCAAAATCCCGATATCTCGTATGGGAATAATTACCTACAAAAATTCATAGAAATATCGTTCCAAGTTCCGAGCCCTTCGAAAGGCAATGTAGAAGACTTCGTTGAGTCTCTTGTCTACGCAGATCCTGATCGGTCTGAAACTGAGACTCAAGAGTGGCACAGAAACACGGAAACGCTTGGTAACTTTCGCGAGAAACTAACAGAGATGTCGACTCTCCTCTCTAAAAGACTAAATCACAATCCAAGATATATTAAAAAATTTGTAAATATGTATCGATTTCAAACTCTCCTCGCCAAGGAGCGTGGAATTATCGATCGAAACAGGGGGATTGGTATCGGGATCACTGTAG
>NZ_SGXU01000099.1:0-1507 GCF_005435015.1 Halorubrum sp. SP9 | reverse complement strand
TCTTTAACCTCGCTTAGTAGTTTATTCTCCCCACAGTATAGGTGTATTTCGTAGTTGTTCTGAAGCCGACGCATCATCTCCCGGAGGAACGTCTCAGTGCCGCCCGCACGAGAGAAACCAACACGTGGATTATAGATGCCGATTCTCATATGTTCGCAGAGAGCAACGACCCGTAGGGCTTGAGGAGTAGATCTCGCGGCCGCTCGTTTTGGTAACGGGTCCATCCGCGCAGCCGATGGCTCTGCCACGTGAGTCTGGTATCGCCGAACTGTCGACCGAATTCTCTCAGGGGTACCATATTCTAGATACTCATTCGATCTCTCTTGAACAAATATCCCAGGGAATCTGTCTCCTGTACAAGACAAACTCGTCATCGGCATTGGTCTTAATAAGTAGAATGGCGGAGTTGTAAGTCACACGTAGGGCTTTCTGACTTAATGACGGCCCGAGAACCGCCGTAAGATCACGATCACGTTGCGATCGCGGAAACCCCCTCAGTTACGCCTCCTATAACCCGTAGCGTGACTATGGGCTCAGTTCTCCTTGCGTTTTATTTTAATCGCTCTTCGGTAGTAATGCCGTGATTCTGTCCAACACTAGTGCGAGAGGTTGGTTATCCTTCCAGACAGGATAGTCGGCAATGGTTTGGAACTAAGACAGCGGCAACTCTGTCAGAATGGCCAGTATGACTGTGAGACAGGTTGCCTTTTATCACTTGGACTGTGAATTAAATACAATTTTTCCCCCGCCGACGACGCATGTATCCGCTAGGCCAAAAAAATGGAACGAAATGACGAACGTTCAGCGGTCTCACACTATTTGCTATTCCATTATAAAATACTATTGGCAATGGAAGACTCTAATAATTATATATAGGTAATCACTCCGGTTTTATAACGCTATTTGCGGCCAACATCCACTTCCATCCGTTAAAATATTTCTCTACTGACATTGTACACATGATTAGAATAAAGTTCTGATCTTAATCAAAACGTGACTGTTGAGTAGACTGAACTCTCACGCAACCGAAATTCACAGTACCCTCCCCAGACAGGATACCCCATGGACGACGAGGACGCGCATCTCCTGAGTAACCTACTCAAGGGTAGTGGGTTGGTTTTCCTCGGTATGCTCCTTGAGGTCAGCATCGCGTTCGCCGGAAAGCTAGTCGTTGCAAGAATATTTGGTCCGGTCGAGTATGGCGTTATTTCTGTCGGCACGACACTGCTGACGTTCTCTGGAATTGTGCTCGTCCTAGGCTTAAATAGCGGTATCGGGCGCTATGTCCCTCGTTATGACGACGCTTCCCGCATTCGCGGAGTCCTGGTATCAGGCTTTCAAATTGCAATTCCGCTCTCGCTTGCCGCCGCACTTGTGCTGTTCGTCCTCTCACCAAGGTTGGCCGACATTATCGGTGCTGATGGTACCACGGTCCGCGTGCTACGACTATTCAGTGCTGCTATTCCGTTCGCCGTCTTCATCCGGATGGTTAACGGAAGTATGCAAG